>JBOHQB010000264.1:0-4097 GCA_050731995.1 Candidatus Rokuibacteriota bacterium | reverse complement strand
GAGGTCGTGCTTCAGGTGCAGCCGCGCGACCTCGTACTCGTCCTTGTACGCCATCAGCTTGAAGAGGTGGCGCGCCACGGCCTCCGCGAGCCGGGTCGCGCCCGGCACGGCGGCCCGCTCGGCGTCGTAGACGCGCTTGACCGCGTCCACGTACTCTGTCGCGTACGCCTCACTCTGGTAGGCGATCAGCTCGGGCACCCGGATCTCGAGGAGCCGCGCGAGCTCGCTGTTCATTTCGGGCAGGGCACCGACCTTTGCGACCATGGCCCGCGCCGCGGGCGTGAGCTCCGTCACGGTCTCGACGGCGCCGACGCGATGACGCTTCAGCGTCGCGGCCCAGGCGGGGTCCGCGACCGCGAGGCGACCGGCGCGGAACGCCTGCGTGTTCATGCCCACGGCGACGCCGTTCAGCACGATCGCCTCTTCGATCGCGCGCGCGCTCACGGGGATCGCGCCCGCCTGGTAGGCGGCACCGAGCATGAGCATGTTGGCCGCCATGTGGTCGTCGAAGAGCGTCTCGGCGAGCCCGAGCGCGTCGAGGTAGACGTTCTCGTCCTTGCGTGTGACCCGGTTGATGGACGTCAAGAGCCCCTGCGTCTCGGGGAACAGCACGTCGGTCTTCGTCACCATCGCGCCCGTCGGCACCTGGCTCGTCGAGACCACCGCCAGCGTGCGATCGGGGCGGGCGTGATCGAGGTTCTGCGGCGAGGTGGCGACCAGGATGTCGAAGCCGAGGTAGCAGTCGGCCTCGCCCGCGGCGACCTTGTTGCTCGCCTCCTGGGGACGCTCGGAGATCTTGAGGTGTGAGACGACGGGGCCGCCCTTCTGGCTCAGGCCGGTCTGGTCGAGGCCGCGGACGTGGCGGCCGTCGAGCACCGCGGCCGTGCCGAGGATCTGGTTCACCGTCACGACACCGGTGCCGCCGATCCCGGCCATGAAGATGTTGGCGTCGCGCGGGACCCTGGCCACCGGGTCCGGCACTCGGCGGTCCACGGTGAACGTCTTCCGCTCCTTCTTCTTCGCGGCCCCCTTCGGCACGACGGTGAGGAACGACGGGCAATCGCCGCGCAGACACGAGTAGTCCTTGTTGCACGACGACTGATGGATCTGGGTCTTGCGCCCGAACTCTGTGTCCACCGGATGAACGCTGAGGCAGTTGGACTTCTCGCCGCAGTCCCCGCACCCCTCGCAGACCGCCTCGTTGATGTACACGCGCAGCGCCGGGTCGGCGAGCCGGCCCCGCTTGCGCAGGCGGCGCTTCTCGGCGGCGCAGCGCTGGTCGTGGACCAGTGCCGTGACGCCGGGCGTGTCGCGCAGCACGCGCTGCGCCTCGTCGAGCCGGTCGCGGTGCCAGACCTCGACACCGTCGGCCCAGCGCGCCTCGCGCGGGTACTTGTCGGGCTCGTCGGTCGTCACGATGATCCGCCTGACGCCCTCGGCCTCGAGCGCGCGCGTGAGCTCGGGCACGGGCATCGCGCCCACGGCGTCCTGCCCCCCGGTCATCGCGACCGCGGAATTGTAGAGGATCTTGTAGGTGAGGTTGGTCCCGGCCGCCACGGCCTGCCGGATCGCGAGCGAGCCGGAATGGAAGAAGGTGCCGTCGCCGAGGTTCTGGAAGATGTGGGGGATGCCGGTGAAGGGCGCCATGCCGACCCACTGCGCGCCTTCCCCGCCCATGTGGGTGACGCCCACCGTCCGCCGGTCCATCACGAGCGCCATGCCGTGACAGCCGATGCCCGCCGCGGCGATCGAACCGTCGGGCACGACGGTCGACCGGTTGTGCGGGCACCCCGAGCAGAAGAACGGCTGGCGGGCGAGCGTGATCGGCGCGGGCCGCTCGCGGAGCGCCTCGAGCAGCGCCACGCGCGCGGTGACGGAGTCGAGCCGGACCTTCCGCTCGAGGCGAGCCGCGACGATCTGGGCGATACGGTCGGCGTCGAGCTCGCCGTCGACGGGAACGAGCGGCCGTCCCTCGAGGTCGTGCTTGCCGGTGATGCGCGGGCGGGCGGCCTCGTTGTACAGAACGTCGCGGACGAAGAGCTCGACGAAGGCGCGCTTCTCCTCGACGACGAGCACCTCCTCGAGCCCGCGCGCGAACTCGCGCACGAGCGTCGGCTCCATCGGGAAGAGCATGCCGATCTTGAGCAGCCGGATGCCGTAGCGGCCGAGGGCCGCGTCGTCGAGACCCAGCTCGACGAGCGCCTCGCGCAGGTCCCCGTAGGTCTTACCGGCGGCGACGATGCCGAGCCACGCGTCAGGCGTCGGGACCGTGATCCGGTTGACCGCGTGCGCGACGGCGAAGGCCTTGGCCGCCTCGAGCCGCCCGTAGTGGATCTCGCGCTCCATCTCCAGCCCGAAGGGCGGCAGCAGCGTCGGGTTCTGCGTGTGGTGCCAGGGCCGCCCCTCCCAGGTGAAGCCCGGGTCCACGATGCGCACGCGGTCGAGCGCGACCTCCGCGCTCCCGATCTCGTCGGCGACGTTGGTCACGATCTTGAAGCCCACCCAGAGACCGGAGTAGCGCGAGAGCTCGAAGCCGAGGCGGCCGAGGTCGAGGATCTCCTGGACGTTCCCGGGGAAGAGCACCGGGAAGAGGGCGTCGTAGAACGCCACCTCGGAGTGCGACGGCAGCGTGGAGGACTTCGACAGCGGGTCGTCGCCGCCGAGCGCGAGCACCCCGCCGTGGCGGCCGACGCCGGCGTAGTTCGCGTGCTTGAAGATGTCGCCGCTCCGGTCGACGCCCGGCGCCTTGCCGTACCACATGCCGAGCACGCCGTCGTACTTCGGCTGCGGGAAGAGGTTGGCGAGCTGCGAGCCGAAGACGGCGGTCGCGCCGAGGTCCTCGTTGAGGCCGGAGACGAAGACGACGTGGTGCTCGCGCAGGAGGTCGGGGTTGCGCTCGAGCGTGAGATCGAGCCCGCCGAGCGGGGAGCCCCGGTAGCCGGAGATCAGCGTCGCCGTGTTCAGACCGCGGCGGCGGTCGGCGCGGTGCTGGTCGAGCGGCAGCCGGACGAGGGCCTGGATCCCCGACAGGAAGATCGTGCCCGCTTCCTGGCGGTACTTGGCGTCCAGCGAAAACTCGCGCGCGATCGCCATGCTCCCTCCGGACCGATGTCGGTGTCGGGTGCGCTGCCTGTGGCGTCCAGCGCGTATGATACGGGCCGCGACGCGAGGAGGCAACGATGACGCTCCGGATCGGCTTCATGATCGAGGGTCAGGAAGGGCTCACCTGGGCACGCTGGCAGGCGCTCGCGCGCGCGGTCGAGGGCGCGGGCCTCGATCACCTCTTCCGCTCCGACCACCTCACCGGTCTCTTCGGCGACGCCAAACGGCCCTCGCTCGAGACGTGGGCGTCGCTCGCGTGGCTGGCGTCGGGGACGACCCGGATCCGCTTCGGGCCGATGGTCTGCCCTCTGACCTTCTACCACCCCGCGCTGCTCGCGAAGCGGGCGGCGGCCGTCGCGGAGCTCTCGGACGGCCGGCTCGACCTCGGCATCGGCGCCGGGTGGCACGACGGCGAGCACCGGATGTACGGCATCCCGTTTCCGCCGCTCCGGGAGCGCATGGACCGGCTCGAGTGCGGCGCGCGGCTGATCACGGCGCTCTGGCAGGGACGGCCGGTGACGCTCGAGCAGCCTTACTATCCGCTCCGCGAGGCGGAGAGCTATCCGCTGCCGCCGGGCGGGCGCGTGCCGCTCGTGATCGGCGGCCGGGGCGAGCGGCGCACGCTCCGGATCGTCGCGGCGCACGCCGACGAGTGGAACGTGACGCGGGTGAGCCCCGACGAGTACGCCGCCAAGTGCCGCGTCCTCGAGGACCACTGCCGCGCCGTCGGCCGGGATCCCGCGACGATCGGCCGCTCGCTCATGGTGCCGATCATCGTTGGCCGCACCCCGGACGAGGTGAACGCTCGGCTTGCCCGGACCCTCCGGATCTTCCCGCGGCTGCCCGAGGACGCGGCCCGCTGGCGCGCCGCGAGCTTCCTCTTCGGCACGCCCGCCGAGATTGTCAAGGACCTGCGCCGCTGGCGCGACCTCGGCATCGGACGCGTGATGCTCCAGCTGCTCGACCAGGAGGACCTCGACGCGATCGCGCTCGTC
>JBOHQB010000263.1:0-1785 GCA_050731995.1 Candidatus Rokuibacteriota bacterium | reverse complement strand
GGTGGTGGCCCCAACGGGATTCGAACCCGTGTTTCAGCCTTGAGAGGGCCGTGTCCTGGGCCTCTAGACGATGGGGCCGGCCTTACGCCATCACGCTACGCAACGGTCGCGCACTGGATTGGCTGGGGGAGGAGGATTTGAACCCCCACTACGTGGTCCAGAGCCACGCGTCCTACCATTAGACGATCCCCCACCATTCGCGCGCGGCAGTCCAACCATACCATAACGCCCGCGCCGGCGAGCCACCGCCCCTCACCGGATGGCACCCCGCAGCCCCCGGCTCGGGCGGAAGCGCGGCACGCGTGCGGGCGGGATGGTGATCGACTTGCCGGTGCGCGGGTGCGTGCCGTTGCGGGCGGCGCGGCGCGAGACGACGAAAGTCCCGAAGCCGCTGATCGTGACCGACCGGCCCTCGGCGAGCGCGTCCACGATCTCCTCGATGAACGAGCGCATGGCCTTCTCGGCGGCGGCCTTGGAGCCTCCGGAGACGCGGGCGAGGATCGCGACGAGCTCAGCCTTGGTCATACGCGATGAGTCGCCACACGGCCTCCTCGAAAAGCGCCGGATGGAACGGCTTCTCGATCACCGGCACTTCCGCGCCCTCCAGGAAGGCCCAGAGGTCGGCGTTGGCGGTGTCGCCGGTGATGAAGATGAAGCGGCCCGCGAGCAGCGGGTCGTGCGCGCGGGTGCGCTGGTAGAACTCGGGGCCGCTGCCTTCGGCCATCTTGAGATCGGACACGATCAGATCGTACTGACGCGCGCGCACGCGCTCGAGCGCGGCGTGGCCGCCGTCGGCCATGTCCACCTGCCAGCCGGTGTCGAGCAACGTCGCCGCGATCAGGTCGCGCACCGGCTGCTCGTCCTCGACGACCAGCGCCGCACGTCCCCCGCCGCTCACGATGTGGCGGCGGTGGTCGGCCGGGGCCTCCGTCCTGGACGACGGGCGCGCGGCCGGCAACTCGAGGGCGAACACCGTGCGGCCGGGCTCACTCTGCACGGTCAAACGCCCGCCGTGCTCCTCGACGATGCCGTAGGAGACGGACAGCCCGAGCCCCGTGCCGGTGCCGACGGTCTTGGTCGTGAAGAACGGCTCGAAGACGCGTGGGAGCAGCTCCGCGGCGATGCCGGGTCCGTCGTCGATCACCTCGGCGATCACGACGGTGCCGCTCGCGTCCGGACGCGTCCGCAGCGTGATGACGCCCTCGCTCTTCACCTCGAGGATCGCCTGCTCGGCATTGAGCAGAAGGTTCAAGAACACCTGCTCCAGCTGGCTCGAGTCGCCCGAGATCCCCGGCAGCTCCGGCGCGAAGGCCTTCTCGACGCGGATGCCCGAGAGCAAGAGCTGGTTGAAGCGGAGCGCGAGCGTCTGCTCGAGGACCTGGTTGAGATCCATGTGGACGCGCTCGGCGGGACGCTGGCGCGCGAAGTAGAGGAGGTTCCGGACGATCTTCGCCATCCGGTCGCCCTGGGCCACCATCAGCTCGACCGGCCGGCGGAGCGCCTCGGGGACGTCCCGCGACAGCAGCAGCTGGCCGTAGCCGATGATGACGCTCAACGGGTTGTTCAGCTCGTGCGCGACGCCGGAGACGAGCTGGCCGAGCGCCGACATCTTCGCGGCCTGCACCAGCTGGGCCTGCGTCTCGCGCAGCCGCACGAGGCTGTCACGCGCGCTCGCGTACAGGCGCGCGTTCTCGAACGCGAGCGCCGCCTGGTCGGCAAGCGCCTCCAGCGTCTGGAGCTCGTCGCGCGAGAACGTGGTGCCCGGATCGGCGCCCAGCCCGAGGG
>JBOHQB010000262.1:0-2178 GCA_050731995.1 Candidatus Rokuibacteriota bacterium | reverse complement strand
ATCTTCGCGCAGGAGGGCGTCGATCTGAGCCGCGTGATCATCGGCCACAGCGGCGACAGCGAGGACCTGGGCTACCTGCGCGGGCTCATGGAGCGGGGGAGCACGATCGGGATGGACCGCTTCGGCCTGGAGAATTACCTGCCCACGGCGAAGCGGGTCGAGGTGCTGGCCCGACTCTGCGCCGAAGGCTACGCCGGGAAGATGGTCCTCTCGCACGACGCCAACTGCTGGACCGACATGCTCTCGGAGGACGCCAAGCGCCGGACGCGCCCGCTCTGGCACTACACCCACATCTCCGACGACATCCTCCCCGCGCTCCGCAAGGCCGGCGTCAGCGAGGACCAGATCGAGCAGATGCTCGTGAAGAACCCACGCGCGATCTTCGAGGCACGCAAATGATCCTGGGCGCGGGCGCGTATCGCTACGAGGTCGTCGACGGCTGGGCGAAGCTGCCGCCGGGTCGGGAGTTCAACGCCGACGTTGCCGCGGTCGGGGTCGACAAGCAGGACCGGGTCTACGCGTTCAACCGGGGCGCGCATCCCATGGTCGTCTTCGACCGCGACGGCAATTTCCTCCGCTCCTGGGGCGAAGGGGTATTCCGCCGCGCGCACGGTGTGCACATGGCGCCGGACGAGACGCTGTGGCTGACCGACGACGGCGACCACACGGTCCGGCACTGCACGCTCGATGGCAGGATACTATTGACGATCGGCGTTCCCGGCACGCCGAAGCCCTACATGAGCGGCGAGCCCTTCCATCGCTGCACGCACACGGCGCTGTCGCCGCAAGGTGATCTCTACGTCTCCGACGGCTACGGTAACGCGCGCGTCCACAGGTTCGCGCCCAACGGCACGCTGCTCGCCTCGTGGGGCGAGCCCGGGACCGATCCGGGCCAGTTCAACATCGCGCACAACATCTGCTGCGACGGGGACGGCTGGGTCTATGTCGCCGACCGCGAGAACCATCGCGTCCAGGTGTTCGACGGCCACGGGAAGTACGAGACGCAGTGGAACAACATGCACCGGCCGTCGGGGCTATTCATGGAGCGTGGCCCGACGCCGCGCTTCTACGTGGGCGAGATCGGCGGTGGTATGCCCGTCAACTACGACATGCCGAACGTCGGCCCGCGGATCAGCATCTACAACCCGAAGGGCGAGATGCTGGCGCGACTGGGCGATCGTCCGGCCGGGCTCGAGCCGGGCCAGTTCATGTCGCCGCACGGGCTCGCCGTCGATTCGCGCGGCGATATCTACGTCGGCGAAGTGTCGTTCACCAACTGGCGCAATCGCTACAAGGACCGGTCCCACCCGTCCGGGCTGCGAAGCTTGCAGAAGCTCGTCAAGGTACGCTGACTTGCCGATCCGCGCTGGAGGCCCGCCGCCCCACGATTCCATGATGACGAGGCGGGCCCCATCGAAGGCGAGGACCTCGCGGCCTCGCAGCAAGCGCCGCACCACGCCGGCCTGAGGCGCACCCGGCCGCGGTCCGCTCGAACCATGAAATCCTAGCGGATATCGATAGGATTTCATGGTATCGTTCTCGGGTGTTCGGCCGCGCCACCGAGCTGCGTGAGATCAGAGCCCTGTTGCGGACGAGCCCCGTCGTGGCGATCCTTGGGCCGCGTCAGATCGGCAAGACGACACTCGCCCGCGAGATCGCCCGCACCTGGCGGGGTTCCACCACGACCTTCGACCTGGAGGATCCGCGAGACATCGCGCGCCTCGCGGACCCCACGACGACGCTCGGGCCGCTCCGCGGCCTGGTGGTCATCGACGAGATCCAACGCCGCCCGGAGCTGTTCCCGGTGCTGCGTGTCCTCTCGGATCGCGACCGACGGCCTGCTCGCTTCCTCCTCCTCGGGAGCGCGTCACCCTCGTTCCTCAAGCAGTCATCCGAGTCACTGGCCGGGCGCATCGCGTATGTCGAGTTGCAGGGATTCGGCCTCTCCGATGTCGAGGAGCGCTGGGCGCGGCTCTGGCTGCGGGGTGGATACCCCCGACCCTACCTCGCCCGAACCGACGAGGAGAGCCTGCGCTGGCGTCGCGACTTGATCCGCACGTTCGTGGAGCAAGATCTCCCCCAGCTCGGAATCACGATCGGCGCCGGGACGATCCACCGGTTCTGGATGATGCTCGCCCACTACCACGCTCAGATCTGGAATGGCGCCGAGCTGGCGCG
>JBOHQB010000261.1:0-5056 GCA_050731995.1 Candidatus Rokuibacteriota bacterium | reverse complement strand
CGAGGCCGTGAAGCGGACGTTCCGCTCCGCATGGTAGCCCACCGCTATCGCGTCGTCGACGTCTTCACGGAGCGGCCGCTCGAGGGCAACGCGCTCGCCGTGTTTCCCGACGGCGGCGGACTCGACGACGCGACCATGCAGCGGATCGCGCGCGAGCTGAGCCTGTCGGAGACGACGTTCGTCCTGCCGCCGACCCGCGCCGACTGCGCGGCAAGCGTCCGGATCTTCACGCCGGCGCGCGAGCTCCCGTTCGCCGGGCATCCGACGGTCGGGACGGCCTGGGTGCTGCTCGACGAGGGCATGGTGGAGGCGGGCGCGCGCGCGCGCTTTGCCCTGGAGGAAGGCGTTGGCGCCGTCGCGGTCAGGGTCGAGGCGGGCGCGCGTCCGCTGATCTGGCTGACGACGCCGCCGATCAAGGAGGGGCGCACCTTCGACCGGGCCCTCTGCGCGAGGGCGCTGGGGCTGGACGCTTCCGATCTGCTCGACGTGGCGCCGCAGCTGCTCGACGCCGGCAACCCGACGCTGCTCGTCGCGCTCAAGGACCGCGCGACCGTGGATCGCGCGTGGCTCGATGCGGCCGGCATGCGGTCGCTCAAGATCGCCGGCGACACGCCGTTCTGCGTCTTCGTGTTCGCGCCCACGCCCGAGGGCGCGTACTCGCGGATGTTCGCACCCGAGTACGGCATTCCGGAGGATCCGGCGAGCGGCAGCTCGACGGGCCCGCTGGCCGCGCTGATGATGCGTCACGGTCTCGTCTCCGCCGGCGACGGCACCCGGTTCGTCAGCGAGCAGGGGACCAGGATGGGACGGCGCAGCCTCCTGCACGTCGAGATTCACGGCGATCGGGGGGTGAAGGGGATCGACGTCGGCGGTCACGTGACCCCGGTCGCCGACGCCACGCTGAGGCTCTGAGAGACTCTGAACATTTCCGGGTGACCCCGGGGGCCCGTCTATAGTAATGTTCTTCAGACGATGCGACTCTCCGTTGCCCCGATTGTGCTCGCCGCACTCATTCTTTTTGGCGCCCTCGCTCTCCTCCCGAACGCCGCCGCCGCGCAGATGACCGACGCTCCCCCGAGCTATGCCGGCGACCTCTGGTCGCGTCCCCGTCTGACAGGCGACTGGTTCGAGGCCCGCGACTGGCTCCTCAAGCGCGGCCTGACGCTCGACGTGGACCTGCTGCAGATGCTCCAGGGTGTCGGGAGCGGCGGCAAAGAGAAGGGCGACGGGGTCGAGTACGGGGGCACGGTCGACTACATATTCGACCTGGACACGGGCAAGCTCGGCCTCTGGCCCGGGGGGTTCCTGAAGGTTCACGCCATGTCGAACTGGGGCGAGTCGGTGAACGGCAAGGCCGGCGCGATTCAGGCGGTCAACAGCGCCGCGTTGTTCCCGACCTTCGACCGGAACTCGACCCAGATCATGAACCTGACGTACGCCCAGTTCCTTTCGACCTGGTTCGGCGTGGTGCTGGGGAAGATCGAGACGCTCACCGGGGACGCGAACGAGTTCGCGCACGACTTTCGCACCCAGTTTCAGAACCTCGGCTTCCAGTTCAACCTCACCGGCGCGCTGACGCCCATCTCCGCGCTCGGCGGCGGGATCATCGTGCTGCCCTTCAAGGGCGCCGTGCTCACGTCGCTGGTGCTCGATCCGGACGGCAAACCCGACGAGAGCGGCTTCGAGGATTTCTTCCAGCACGGTGCGACGGTCGCCACGGAGTTCCGGGTCGCGGTCGAGCCGTTCGGCCTCGTCGGCCACCAGACCGTCGGCGGCACGTGGAGCACCAAGCAGCGCCTCTCGCTCGCTCAGGACCCCAGCAACATCTTTCGGCTTCTCCTCTTCAGCAAGTTCCCGCGGCTGGCGGACCCGGGGCCGGTCCTGCGCAAGATCCTCGAGAGGTTCTTCCCCGGGCTGCTCCAGCCCGTGAGGGAGCTCAATCACGAGCATCATGCGTGGAACTTCTACTACAACTTCGACCAGTATCTCTGGCACCCCGGGGGCGATCAGAAGCGCGGCATCGGCGTATTCTTCCGCTTCGGCGTCTCGGACGGCGACGCGAACCCGATCAAGTACCACTACAGCGCCGGCATCGGCGGCAAGGGCGTCGTCCCCGGACGGCCCAACGACACGTTCGGGATCGGCTGGTCGCGGATCCAGTTCAGCGACCACCTGCTCCAGTTCCTGCGCCAGCGGCTGCATCTCGGGCTCAACCGCGAGGACGCGATCGAGATGTACTACAACGTGGCCGTCACGCCGTGGCTCGGCGTCACCGCGGATTTCCAGATCATCGAGCAGGGGCTCAAGAAGCAGCTGCAAGACAACCGGCTCATCGACGTGGACACCGCCGTCGTCGGCGGACTCCGCGTCTACACGCGCTTCTAGGGGGCGAGCATCAGCGGCGCGCCCGTCGCCAGATCCGTGCTGTTCCTCGTCTTCGGGGGGGCAGCCCTCGCTCTCGCCGTCGCCTCCGTCCTGCTCCCGGCCCTCGTCGCGACGCTGCTGCTGGCCGTGTTCGGCGGCTACGCGGTGGCCGACGCAGTGGTTGCGGTGCTCATCGGCCTGGCGCGCGGGAGCCGGCCCATCGCGCTGCTCCGCGCGCTCGCGGGCGCCGCGGCCGGCGTGTGCGCCGGATACGTGATTCTGGTGCACGGCGCGTTCCCGCCCGGGGCGGCGCCGCCGCGCGTCCTCTTCGCGGTGATCGGTGCGTGGACGCTCGCGAGCGGGATCCTCGACCTCGCCGCGGGGCTCGCGACCGTTCACGGCCGGGGCAAGGCGCTCATGCTGGCGAGCGGCGCCGTCTCGGCGGTGTTCGGCGTCTTCCTGCTCGGCTTCGCGCGCTTCTCTCTGGTCGGCGAGCTCGCCGTGTGGGTGGCGGTGTACGCGGTCCTGTCGGGGCTGCTGCTGTTGTTCAGCGGCGTGCGGCGCGCGGGGCAAGCGGAAGCGCAGAGATCCTCCAGGTAGCGTGTCGATGACGCGCGGGCGTCGGTGGCCGCGGCTGGTGACGGGCGTCCTCGTGGGCGTCGTCGTGGCCGTGATGGCCGCGTGGTCCGCCGGGGCGATCTACTACGGTGATTTCGGCGGACCCGGTCTGCGGGGCGCGCTCGCCGCGGGTTTTGTCCTGGCGACCGCGCTCGCGTTCATCGTGCTGCGGCGCCGCCGGCGCACCCTCGTCGGCTTTCTCGTCGTCTTCGCGGCGGTCACGGTGTGGTGGCTCCGCATCCCGGCTTCGAACGACCGTTTCTGGCAGCCCGACGTGTCGGTGACGCCGTGGGCGGAGATCGACGGCGATCGCGTGACGGTCCATGGGGTGCGGAACTTCGACTACCGGACGGAGACCGAGTTCGTCCCGCGCTGGGAGGATCGGACGTACGATCTCGGCAAGCTCGACTCGGTGGACCTCGTCGCGGTCTACTGGGCCGGACCGGCGATCGCGCACATCTTCCTGAGCTTCGGGTTCGCGGGCAGGGACTACCTCGCGATCTCCATCGAGACGCGCAAGGAGCAGGGCGAGTCGTACTCCACCATCGCGGGCTTCTTCAAGCAATACGAGCTGGTCTACATCGTTGCCGATGAGCGGGACGTGATCCGCGTGCGGACGAACTACCGGCAGCCCCAGGAGGATGTCTACGTGTACCGGGTGCGCGGGCCGATCGAGAACGGTCGCCGGGTCTTTCTCGACTACCTGAAGGGCATGAATGCGCTGAAGGCGCACCCTCAGTTCTACAACACGCTCACGACCAACTGCACGACGGGCGCGCTGATGCACACGCGCGTGAACCCGGGGTCGCCGCCCCTCTCGTGGAAGATCTTGCTGACGGGCTATGTTCCCGAGTACATCTATGGCCTGGGGCGTCTCGACACGCGGCGCCCCTTTACGGAGCTCCAGCGTATGTCCAACGTGAACAAGCGCGCCCACGCGGCCGATCAGGACCCGGCGTTCTCACAGCGCATCCGGGACGGGCTCCCCCTCCCGACGCCGCGGCCGTGAATCGTCTGATTCCGCGGTTCGTGATACTGGCGGCGTCCGCGCTCATCGCCTCCGCCTGCGCCACGCCCGTGGGAGTGACCCGTGGCAATACGCAGGCGGTGCAGCTCGAGCTCACCGCCAATGCCCTGTCGGCGGGCCGCCCGAGCGAGTGGTCGAAGCAGGTCCTGCACCGCAACAGCCTGTTCGACGCGTTCAGCGATGATCCCGCAGCCGCGCTCGCAGATCTCCACAAGCATCTCCAGCAGCGGGTTACCACCGCCCGTCTCTTCGCGCTGGCGGAGCTGTCCTTTCTCTACGCGCAGCAGTCGGGCCGGCAGGAGTATTACCTGGCGGCGGCTGTCTACGCCTACGCCTTCCTGCTCCCCGAGCGGGAGGACGCGTCGCCGATTCACCCCATGGATCCGCGGGCCCGGTTGTCTGTCGATCTCTACAATCTGGGGATCGCCCGCGCGTTCACTTCGGGGCAAGGCGAGGGCGCGGAGGTCACGCTCGAGGCCGGCACGCGTCCGCTGCCGTTCGGCGAGGTGACGCTGACGCTCGATTCGTCGCAGTTTCTCTGGGCGGGCTACCGCTTCAGCCGGTTTGCCTCGGTCGGCGAGTTCATCGTGCGCGGGCTGCGCAACCGCTACCGACAGGCCGGCGTGGGCGCGCCGCTCGCGGCCGAGGTCGAAACGGTCGAGTCGGGGCCCGCCGGGGAGAGAGCTCGGAAGCGGATTCCGCCACGCATCAAGGTGCCGGTGACCCTCTTCGTCCGCTTCGCGGATCCACTGCGCGGTGTGCTCGACGGAAAGCTCCAGGCGGGCATGGAGCTGTACGCGGCCGATCAGGCGACGACGGTGCGCGTGGGCGGGCGCGAGGTGCCGCTGGAGCACGAGCCGACCGCGGCGCTCGCCTTGCAGCTGGACGGGGCGCCCGTCTGGGACTTCGAGATCGCCGGCTTCCGCTTCGCCGAGCCACCGATCCTGGCCGACGGGCTGATCATGCTGAGCCCCTACCGGCCGGGGCGCATCCCGGTCGTGCTCGTGCACGGTACGGCGTCGAGCCCGGCGCGCTGGGCGGAGATGT
>JBOHQB010000260.1:0-14063 GCA_050731995.1 Candidatus Rokuibacteriota bacterium | reverse complement strand
CGTCACCTGCTTCCAGCCGTCGCCCTCGTTCCCGACCCGGGCCTCTTCCGGTACGAAGGCGTCGGTGAAATTGACCTCGTTGAAGTGATGCCGGCCTGCCAGGTCGATGATGGGCCGGATCGTGATGCCCTTCGTGGTCTTCAAGTCGACGAGGAACTGCGTGAGCCCCTCGTGCTTCTTGTCCGGCACCACCTGGGTCCGAAACAGCGCGATGAGGTAGTCCGAGATGTGCGCGTTGCTCGTCCAGACCTTGGTGCCGTTGACGAGATAGCCGCCGTCGGCGCGCGTCGCGCGGGTGCGGATCGACGCGAGATCCGAGCCCGAGTCGGGCTCGCTCATGCCGATGGCGAAGGCGAGCTCGCCGCGCACGATGCCCGGCGGGATCTTGTCCCGCTGGGCTTCGGTGCCGAAGCGGAGGAGGAGCGGACCGCTCTGGCGGTCGGCGACCCAGTGGGCGCTCACGGGCGCGCCCGCGGCAAGCATCTCTTCCAGAACGACGTAGCGCTCGAGGAAGCTCCGCTCGTGGCCGCCGTACTTCTTGGGCCACGTCATGCCGATCCAGCCGCGCGCGCCCACCCGGCGCGAGAACTCGCGGTCGAAGCCGCCCCACGACCTGGCCCGCGTGACCGGCTTGGCCCCGCCGAACTGCTCGCGGAGGAACGCCCGCACCTCGCCGCGGAGCGCCTCGGCCTCGGGCGGCAGGTCGCGCAGGGTGAAGCGGAAGGTCGTCGGCATCGGCGGGAGTTGAGCATGCGACGACCGACGACGCAAGCGCCCTTGACCTTGCCGCGCCGCCGCCATAACTTCCCGGCAATGGACGCGCAGAGCTTCCAGAGCCTGACGGCGGTGGTCGCGCCCATCGTCCTCGTCTCGGCCGCGGGGCTCCTGTTCAACGGCATGCAGACGAAGAACCTCCACATCTCCGACCGGATCCGGGCCCTCAACGCCGAGCTCCGGGGCTCGGTGATCACGGACGACCGTCGCCGGCAGGTCATGGCCCAGATGCCCTTTTTCGACCGGCGCATCCGACTCAGCCAGCGTGCCCTCGAGCTGCTCTACATCGCGATCCTGTGCTTCGTCGTGACCTCGCTCGTGCTGGCCGTCGCGCTCTGGATCGCGCCGATGATCCTCACGCTGATCGTCACGACGCTCTTCGCCGGGGGCGTCATCTTGTTGATCGTCGCCCTCATGCTCGAATTCACCGAGATGCGGCTGGGACTCCGAACGATCGAGATCGAGGTGGACCGAGCGCCGGGAGGAAGGCCATGACAGCTGTCCATCGTGCCCTCGTACTGCTCGCGGCCGTCGTGCTCGCCGTCGGAACGGCGCGGGAGGCCGACGCCCAGATCCCCGCCGACACGGTGGTGATCGCCATGCACGTCACGCTCGCGCCGAGCTGGTTCGACCCCTCCACGGCGCCGCCCCAGATCACCCCGTTCGCCCTCCTCTATGCGATCCACGACGCGCTGGTCCGCCCCTACCCCCCGCACAAGATGGGCCCGAG
The DNA here is from genome assembly GCA_050731995.1 of Candidatus Rokuibacteriota bacterium. Taxonomy (GTDB): domain Bacteria; phylum Methylomirabilota; class Methylomirabilia; order Rokubacteriales; family CSP1-6; genus JBOHQB01. The sequence goes on along the minus strand of JBOHQB010000260.1, from coordinate 12,559 downwards.
CCTCGCGGAGTCGTGGAAGGAGAGTCCGGACGGCAAGACGTACGAGTTCAAGCTGCGCGCCGGGCTCAAGTTCCACAACGGCGACCCCGTGACCTCTGAGGACGTGAAATTCTCCTTCGAGCGCTACAAAGGCGCCGGCGCGAAGGAGCTCCAGGCCCGCGTGCAGCAGGTGGAGGTCGTCAGTCCCGTGGTGGTGCGCTTCCATCTCAAGGAGCCGTGGCCCGACTTCATGACCTTCTACGGCACCACGGCCACCGCCGCCGGCATCGTCGTGCCCAAGAAGTACCTCACCCAGGTCGGTGACGACGGCTTCATGAAGCATCCGATCGGCGCGGGCCCGTACCGGTTCGTGAGCCACAAGCCCGGCGTGGAGGTCGCGCTCGAGGCCTATCCGGGGTACTGGCGGCGCGTGCCCGCCGTGAAGAAGCTCATCATCAAGAGCGTCCCCGAGTCGACCACGCGCGCCGTGATGCTGAAGAGCGGCGAGGCCGACATCGTGGTCGCGCTCGACGGGCCCGACGCCGAGGGGATCATGCGCGACCCGCGCATGCAGATCGTGGCCTCCAAGCACGCGTCGATCTTCTGGGTGGAGTTCGCCGACCAGTGGGACCCGAAGTCGCGGTGGCACGACAAGCGCCTGCGGCTCGCGGTGATCCACGCCCTGGACCGCCAGCGGATCAACGAGGCGGGGTGCCTCGGCTTTTGCCCGCCGGCGGGCGTGATCGTGCCTCGTGTCATGGACTTCGCGCTACAGGTCGAACCGCCGGCCTACGACCCGCAGAAAACGAAACAGCTGCTGGCCGAGGCCGGCTATCCGAACGGGCTCGACGCCGGCGACTTCGTGCCGATCCCGGGATTTCCGACGGTGGCCGAGTCGGTGGTGAACTACCTGGCGGCGGCCGGCATCCGCGTGAAGATGCGCGCGATGGAGCGCGCGGCGTTCTACGCCGACTGGCGGGACAAGAAGCTGCGGGGACTTTTCCTCACCGCGGTGGGCAACTCGGGCAACGCCGCGAGCCGGGTGGAGGCGTTCATCCAGTCCAAGGGTGCCTACGCCTACGGCGGCTATCCCGACATCGACGACCTGTTCGTCCAGCAGGCGCGCGAGCGCGATCCGAAGAAGCGCGAGGCGCTGCTGTTCAAAATCCAGCAGCTCACCATCGATCGCGCGATGTTCGCGCCGGTCATCGATCTTCGCGTCCTCCAGGGCGTCGGCCCCCGCGTCGCCAAGCACACGATCACGGACGTGTGGATGAGCCCGTGGCCGTCCTACGAGGACATGACGCTCAAGGGGCCGTAGCCGGCGGACCGACGACCTCCACCAGCCGGACCGCCGCCAGCGCGCGAATCACGAGCCAGGAGGGATCGAACTCGACCCGCCGCACGCTGAACTTCGGCGCGCGCGGATAGGCGTGGTGATTGTTGTGCAGGCTCTCGCCGCCCGTCAGCCAGGCGAGCACCGTCGAATTGCGCGCCGTGTTCTCGAAGTTCTGCGCTCCCCGCCAGTGACCGACGCCGTTGATGAGCGGCGACAGGACGCCGACGTAGAGGATCGTGTGCGCCAGCGCCGCGCTGAGCCCCGGGACGACACCGAGGAAAAGGCACAATGCGACGATGCCCAGGCCGGGACCGAGCAGGCCGCGCGAGAAGACGGCGCGATCCAGCCAATCCTCGGGGATATCCGGGGCGAACTTCTGGATCGTGTCGGGATTTCGCGCCTCACGCTGATAGTAGTAGGCGTTCAGGAGCTGGATGCGCCACACGCCGAGCAGCCGCGGGCTGTGGGGGTCGCCCTCCCGGTCGGTGAAGGCGTGGTGCTTGCGATGGACCGCGACCCACTCCCGGCGATCGAGGCCCGTCGTGAGCCAGAGCACGGCCCGAAAGAGGACGTCCGCGACCGGGTGCACGGCCAACGCCCGATGCGCCAGTGTGCGGTGCAGATAGATCGACGTCGCGATGACGGCCGCTTGGGTCAGCGCAATGGCCACCAACGAAACCACCCAGACTTGAGTCAACACGGATCCCCCCTGAGGTTCTGAGTCACTTCCGGCGCTTCGGCCCGGCCGCGGACCACACCCGACGCGTCATGCTCCGCCTGAGGCGCACCGCCTTCGCTTGGCCCTCGACGTTCGACAGGAGACCGGGGTAGGCATCGCGCTTCAGCCCCTCTTCGATGAGAGCCCGGAGCACGATCTGGAGGCTCACCGGAAGCTTGAGCGTGCTCGTCGCCTTCCCGGCGACGACCCGAGCCCGGTCCAGGACCTCCGTCGGAAGAATGAGAAGGACCCTGGCTCGATTCTCGACTGCCAGCATAACTTACATGTATTATATAAGAAGAATCGTCTGTTGAGTCAACGATCGTCGGGGGGAGCATGGCCAGGAGCACTCGACAACTATGACCCGGATCGTCACTGCGGCCAAGATCATCGTCGTCGACAATCAGATCGAGCAAGCCCTCAAGGCCTTGAAGAAGCAGATGCTCAAGGACGGCATGTTCCAGGAGATGAAGCGACGGACCGCGTACGAAAAGCCGTCCGTCAAGCGCAAGCGGAAGCAGGCCGCCGCCCAAAAGAAGCGGCGGAAGGCGATGCGCCGAACGCAGCAGGACGGGGACTACTAGCCCGACCGAGGGTGCCCGCGAGTTCTGACTCGCGTCGTGTGCTATCTTCCCCGCATGACCATCGCCGACTCGCGCCACGCGTGGCCCGCGACGCTGGCCCGTGTGCCCTACTGGGTCTACCAGGACGAGGCCAACTATCAGGCGGAGCTGCGCCGCGTCTTCGAGGGCCCGACGTGGAATTACGTCTGCCTGGAGTCCGACGTCGCGCACCCGGGTGACTACCGCACGACGTTCGTCGGTGAGATGCCCATCATCGTCGTCCGGCACGCCGACGGCGCGATCCGCGCCTTCGAGAACCGCTGCGCCCACCGCGGCGCGCTGATCGCGATCGACGACGCCGGTCACACGGCCGCGCGCTTCCAGTGCGTCTACCACTCCTGGACCTACGACCTCGAGGGCAATCTCGTCGGCATCGCCTTCGAGAAGGGCTCGCACGGCCGCGGCGGAATGCCGGCGGACTTCTGCAAGGCGGATCACGGGCCGCGGAAGCTCCGCACGACGACCCTCTGCGGCCTCGTGTTCGCGAGCCTGTCATCCGATGCGCCGCCGATCGAGGAGTACCTCGGTGACGACGTACGGGCGCGCGTCGCCCGCGTCCTGTGCCGGCCCGTCGAGGTGCTCGGCCGGTTCGTCCAGGCGCTGCCGAACAACTGGAAGCTCTACGTCGAGAACGTGAAGGACACCTACCACGCGAGCCTGCTGCATACCTTCTTCACCACCTTCCGCGTGACCACGCTCACGCAGGGCGGCGGCGTCATGGTCAGCCCGGACGGCGGGCACCACGCAAGCACGACGCGCGACCGCGCCGACGACCGGGAGAGCGCGGCCTACCGCGAGCAAGGGCTGCGCGCGGACCACGAAGGCCTCCGGCTCGCCGATCCGAGCGTGCTCGACACCGTGGACGAGTTCGGCGACGGCATCAAGCTGCAGATCCTCACCGTCTTCCCGAACTTCGTGCTGCAGCAGATCGGCAACGCCCTCGCCGTGCGTCAGGTCCTGCCCAAGGGCCCGGGCGCGATGGAGCTGCACTGGACGTACCTCGGCTTCGCCGACGACACGCTCGAGATGCGCCGGCGGAGGCTCAGGCAGGCCAACCTCGTCGGCCCGGCGGGCTACGTGTCCATGGAGGACGGCTGCGTCGGCGGCTTCGTGCAGCGCGGCGCGGCGGCCGCCCCGGACGCGCTCTCGGTCGTCAACATGGGCGGCGACGGCGCCGAATCGCAGGACACGCGCGCGACCGAGGCCTCGGTGCGCGGCTTCTGGAAGGCCTACCGGCGCTACATGGGCTATTGACGTGGCCGGCCTCAGGGTCGCCGACCTGCTCCCGCTCGTCTCGCAGCTCAACGCGGACTACGCGCGCGCGATCGACGACGACCGGCTCGAGGACTGGCCCGACTTCTTCGTCGAGCGCTGCGTCTACAAGATCACGTCGGCGGACAACCACCGGCGCGGCCACGAGGTCGGCGTCGTCTACGCCGACTCCAAGGGCATGCTGCGCGACCGCGTGACGGCCCTGCGCGAGGCCAACATCTACGAGCGCCAGAGCTATCGGCACCTGGTCGGCCTGCCGGCGATCCTCGGCGAGGCCGCCGACGGCGCGGTACGCGCGGAGACGCCGTTTCTCGTGGTCCGCGTGCTGCGCGCCGGCGCCACGGACATCTTCGCCACGGGCCGCTACCTGGACGTCCTGGTCGACGACGGCGGCGCGCTGCGCTTCCGCGAGCGCATCGTGGTCTGCGACAGCAACCGCTTCGACACGCTGCTCGCGATCCCGCTGTAGCGCCTGCAGGAGGCCGGCGGTTCAGTCCCCTCCGTGCGCCGGCGGCGTCACCGCTTGCAGCCCCATGAGCCTCTCACGTACCGCACGCGCGAGGCCCAGCGGCGTGAACGGCTTCTGGAGGAGCGGGCCCTCCGAGGCGATCGGGATCTCCGAATAGCCGGTCATGTAGAGCACGCGCATCTCCGCGTGTGTCGAGGTCAGGCGTCGCGCCACCTCCCACCCGCTCGGACCGGGCATGACGATGTCGGTCAGCAGCAGATCGATGGGCCCGGCCCACCGTTCGGCCGCCTCCAGGGCCTCGAGCCCGTCGCGCGCCACCAGCACCGCGTAGCCCCCGGCCCGGAGCGTCTCGCTGACGAAATCCCGCACGTCCTTTTCGTCCTCCACGACGAGGATCGTCTCGGATCCCGTGAGGGCCTCGATGTCCGGCCCGGCCGCGGGCACCGGGAGCGCGGCGTCGGTCCTCGGGAGGTAGACCTCGAACGTCGACCCATGCCCGACGGCGCTGTGGACGACCACGTTCCCGCCGTGCTGCTGCACCACGCCGTAGGCCGTCGACAGACCGAGTCCCGTACCCTTTCCCACGTCCTTCGTCGTGAAGAAGGGCTCGAAGATCCGCGCCCGGGTCGCCGCGTCCATCCCGACGCCCGTGTCCCGGACGGCGAGCCTGACGTAGCGTCCGGGCGGCAGGTGACGACCGTCGCCGGCCGGTCCGTCGACGTCGATGCTCGCCGCCTCCACGCTCAGCTCCCCGCCGTGCGGCATCGCGTCGCGGGCGTTGACGACGAGGTTCAGGATGACCTGCTCCAGCTGCGCCCGATCGGCGTCGACGCGGCAGGGCGTCGGGGCGAGAGCCGTCACGAGGGCGATGTTCTCGCCGATCACCCGCCGGAGCATCTTGCCCATGTCGGCTACGACCGAGTTGACATCCAGCACCTGCTGCTCCAGGACCTGCTTCCGGCTGAAGGCCAGGAGCTGCCGGGTCAGGCTCGCCGCGCGCAGCGCGGTGCTCTCGATCAGGTTGAGGTCCGGGCGCACGGGATCGTCGGGCCGGCACCGGGTGAGCAGGAGCTGGCATCGCCCGATGACGACGGTGAGCAGATTGTTGAAGTCGTGGGCGATCCCGCCGGCGAGGAGACCGATCGCCTGCATCTTCTGCGCGTGGAGCAGCTCTCGGGTCCGCTGGTCCACCTCGGTCTGGAGCCGCGCGGCGTGCTGCCGCAGCGTCTCCTCCTCGACCTGGCGCCGATACACCTGGGTGAAGAGCGGCATCAGGACGAGGTAGAGCGCGATCCCGCCGGCCAGCGAGATCGTCCAGATGACGAGCTTGCTCCACCGGATCGCGGCGAGGAGGCGATCGGGGGTCTTGTAGACCTCGACGACGCCGAGCACCGGCCCACTCTCACCCACCCGGATCGGTACATAGACCTCGGCCAGCGTCCGGTACGCGGCCTGCTCGTATCGCTGCTCGGACTTGGCCAGCCGCTTGATCTCGACCTTGATCTCCCCGGCGAGCGCGTGCTGGAGCTCGTCGTTGTCGGGGAAGCGCTGTCCGATCAGGTGTCGCTCGTCCGACCACAGGATCTCCGCGTTCCGGTTCCAGACCTTGGCGCGGACCACCTCGGGCAAGCTCGTGAGGATTCGCGAGAACTCCCGCCCCCACCGTTCGCGCGCCTCCAGACTGCCGGGCTCGTCGAAGACGGTCTCGAGCTTGGCCATGCGCACCTCGCGCCGGACGAGCGCCGCCGTGTTCTGCCACTCCCACTCGGAGACGGCACGCGTCAACAGGAAGGAGAGAGCGTAGCCCATGACGACGGCCATGGCGACGATGCAGACGAAGCTCAGCGCTGAGAACGGCGCGAAGGCGATGCGCTTGATCTGGAGCATGATCTCTCCAGGTGCAAGCAGGATGCCCCCGGCGGAGGTTGTCGGAACTGCTTGATTTCGTTCGAGACGCTGGACTCCCCGGGCCGGCCTACCGGTAATTTTGTTTCCAGCCCTCACCCTCGGAGCCGCCGCCGCAGCCGCCCCAGCTCCTGACCGACGAGCTGGACCGCGTTCGTCGACGTCCAGTAGAGCACCATGCCCGCGGGGAACGTGTAGAAGAGCAAGAAGAAGAGCAGCGTCATCGCGCTCAGGTTCCGGCGCTGCCGGCGCACGAGCGGCGGCGTGAGGACGCGCGAGCGGAACCGCAGCAGCGCCGCCAGCGACACGCCGCTCATCAAGAACGGCAGCAGGTTCAGATCGCACCCGAAGAAAGGCACGCACGCGGGCAGCCGGAGCAGCTCGTCCGGCCGCGACAGATCCCGGATCCAGAGGAACGACACGCGGTAGAGATCGACGTCCTCCGCCAGCAGGTCGAACACCGCGACCAACACCGGGAGCTGGATCAGGACGCCGAGCAGGCTCTTCAGCGTGTACAGCGGGTGGACGCCCTCCGCGCGGTACAGCGCCATCGTGCGCCGCGCGCGCGCCTCGCCGCGATACGCGGCCTTGATCGCGTCGATCGAGGACTGGAGCCGCGCCTGCGTGGCGTTGACCTGCTCCTGCAGCCGCGCGGCCACGAGCGTCAGCGGCAGGAGCAGGATCTTCACCGACACCGCGAGCGCGATGATCGCCACGCCGGGATGGCCCAGGACCCCGGTCAGCCCGCGGAGCAGGAACAGCAGGGCGAAGCTCAGCCAGCGCAGCCAGAACCAGAGCCCGGAGAAGAGCAGCTGCTCGAGCGCCGGATCGACGCGGGTCAAATCGCGGTCGTCGATCGGTCCCGAGTAGAACGTGTAGCACCACGTCAGCGGCTCCGGCTCGTCCGCCCCGCGCACGACAATGGCCCAGAACCGACTGCGAAATCCTCTCCACTCTCGGCCGTCGCTCCCGGCGACGCTCACCGGGCCCACGCGATCGAGCATCTCGGCGAATCCGGCGGCCGGCGCCGGGGTCAGGCCGCGGCCCGGCACCACGTCGACGTCGAAGCGCCGGCCCGCCATGAGCGCGGCGGCACCCGGTCCGCGGAGCCGCACGGTCATGACGACGGCGTGGCTGTCCTTCCCGACGTCGAACGACTTCACGACGCGCACGCTCCCGCCCGGCGCATCCGCCTCGAACGTCGCCGTCCGGGCGCGCGCGCTCTCGGTGAGGTCGACGAGCGCGAATCGCAGGCGCGCCAGATCGAACGGTCGCCCCGGGCCGTGAAGGCTCAGCCGCACGGGCGGCGGATCGCCGTCGCCGGCGAAGCTGATCGACGTCCGGTCGGTCCGTGCCCGCCACACGACGGGCTCGGCGCCGTCGTCGGCGATGACGAGGTCGAGGCGGCTCGTCGTCACGCGGACCGCCGCGTCGGCGGCGACGGGTGACACCAGTGCCCCCACGAGGACGAGCAGGCCGACTAGCGGTAGAACCGGCGCATCTCCTTGAGCGCGGCCCGCAGGCCGTCGCGGGGGATCGTCGGATTGCGGACGAGACGATAGTTCCGGTCGCGGATCTCGTAGCCGGCCGGCAGGACGATCGTCACCTGCTCGGGCTCGACCAGCGCGAAGTCGCGGTAGCTGGTGGCGACGAGCCAGTCCCACTGCGCGTCCGAGAAGAGGTCGTGACCGCTCGCGTAGTCGGCGGGCGGATTCGTGCAGCCGAAGAGCCCGGCGAGAAGCGTCGGCGCCAGGTCGTTGTGGGAGGTCCGGCGCACGACGCGCCCCGGCGGCCGCCCCGGCCAGCGCAGGACCAGCGGCGTGCGCATCTGGTAGCTGCTGTAGGACGTGCCGTGTCCCGTGAACCCCTGCCCGTTCTCGTCAAACTCCATGCCGTGATCGGAGGTGACGAGGACCACGGTGCGCTCCAGCAGCCGTCGGCGCTCCAGATCGTCGAGCACGGGCCCGACCAGCGAGTCGACGTAGTGCACGGCGGTCAGATACCGGGCGTACAGGCGCCGTTCTGTCGAGTCGCCCGGGGCGACCGCACGCGCGGGGCGATAGTCGTCGGGCGGCTCGATCGCCACCGCGGTGTTGTAATAGAGAAATCCGAAGAAGGGACGCGCGGGGTCCCGCCGCTCGAGCCAGGCGTACCACTCGTCGGTCAGGGCCCGGTCCCGGCCGGCGGATCCGGGGAGCAGCGTGGACGTCTCGAGGCGCAGGTTCGGCACACGGGCGAAGGCCGTGCGATCGAGCTCGACGATGCGGTAGAGCGGCGAGCTGGCGAACACGCCGAGCTGATAGCCGTGCTGCCGGAGCAGGTCCATCAGCACCGGCGGCCGGGCGCGCTCGGCGAAGGCGCTCCAGTAGGTCGGCGGCAGGCTGTAGAGGAGCGAGAACATGCCGGCGCGCGACGAGTTCCCACCGCTCCAGTGCCCGTCGAACCGGATCGCGCCGCGGGCGAACGCGGCGAGCTGCGGCGCGGCGTCGGGTGTCAGCGAGTCGGCGCGCATGCCGTCGATCACGACGAGCAGCACGTTGAGCCTCGGCGGGCGGGGCTCGCAGCGCAAGGGGGCGAGCGGATAGTTCAGCTCGCCGCCGGGCGGACGGCCGAGCGCGGCGACGAGGCTCTGCTCGCGCGCGCGGCTCCGATCCACCAGACCGAGCCTCGCCAGGAGCCCCGCGTTCCGGAGCGGGAAGTAGAGCGGCATGTACCGGGTGAGCGCGGTCACGGCCACGTCCTGGCGCGCCTCGGCCCACGCGTGGATGAGGTGGCTCGCGAGAAAACAACCCGCGAGGCCGAGCGCCACATACCGTCCGATCCGGCGCGTTGAGGCGCGCGCGGTGCGCTGCCAGACCCAGCCCGCCAGCATCGCTTCGATCGTCACGCCGAGGACGAAGTAGAGGGCCAGAAAGACCCGGGTCTGCGTCTCGAGCAGGCTGAACGTCAGGAAACTCAAGTGGTAGCGGTTCTCGGCGAAGACCAGGCTGTCGAGCAGCAGGAAGCTGACGCCTCCGGCGGCGAGGACAACGCCGAGCGGCAGCACCACCCGCGCGCGCGGGACGAGCACGATCACGGGCACCAGCAGCAGCAACGAAGCGCAGGCGAGTGCCGTCATGTGGCCCGCGTACGCGAGGACCGCGTAGCCCCAGGCGACCGCGGGCGCGAGCGCCACGTAGTACCAGAGATAGCGCAGCCCGACGACGGCCAGGAGTGCGGCGTGGGCGAGGGCGAACCAGCCCGCCCAGCGCAGCAGCCGTCGCCGCGCGCTCACGTCCGGCCTCGCGCGCGGAGGCCCGCGCGCTCGTCCGCGATGCGGGCGATCTCCCGCGCCCCCGCCTCGACGCTCCGGCCGAAGTTGAACACCCATTCTTGCCGCAGCGCCGCCATGCGCGCGCGGAACTCCCCCGCCCCGCGCCGCAGCTCCGCCACGCGCGCCGGCGCCTCCGACAGCCGGTCGAGCGCCAGGACCGCCCCGAGCTCGCGGCGGATGCGCATCTCCATCGGCTCGAGCCCGAGCTCGGCGAAGCTCGGGTTTCGCACACGAGGTGGCACGTCGACGAAGAGCACCGCCTTGCCGAGCCCCAGCGCGTACTCGATCGCCATCGCCGACCAATCGCAGACGAGGACGTCGGACTCCAGCAGCGAGCCGCTCTCCTCCATCCGGTCGACGTGCCGGAAGCGCGGGTCCGAACCGAACCGCGCGAGCAGGCCCTGCACGACGCGCGGCGCGAGCCGGGCCGTCTGATAGTGCGGGCGGAGAATCACGCGCACGCCGGCGCCGAGCAGGGCGGCGATCAGCGCCTCACCGCAGACGTGCAGGATCGACTGCTCGCCCCACGTCGGCGCGAGGAGCACGGTGGGCGCGCCCGTGGGCTCGGGCCGGGACGTGGCGGCGAGCTCGACGAGACGCTCGAGCCGCGGATAGCCGTAGGCGAAGAGCTGCTTCGGCGGCAGGCTGCTCAGCGCCTCGCGCCGGCGGATCTCCGCGACGTGATGCGGGCCCGTGCAGAAGAGGCTGTCGTAGTGGTCGTAGGAATTCGCGTGGTCCACCATGTGCGTGCTGCCCATGCTGTGGAACACGTAGACGTAGTGCACGGGATGGACCGAGCGCTTGAGATGGAAGTTCTGCAGATCCAGCATCGTCAGGACCATCACGTCGGCCTTGAGCGTCTGGAAGAACCAAGTGCACATCGCGCCCGAGCCGATGCGAAAGGCGTGCAGGCCGGTACCTTCGGCGGACGGGAGCGGGGCGACGCGCTCGGAGGTGACGTGGCACACCGTCCGCGAGAGCCGCCCGACCAGGACGTCGATGAGCGGCTGGAGATGGTGCCAGTCTTGATGACTCTCGGAGTAGAAGACGATGGCGCGGTCGCGCCGCGGAAGCTTCTGGAAGCGGCGGTAACTTCGCCAGTCCCGCCACGCGTTCACGCGCTACTCGTCCGCTGCGTGCGCGCCTTTGCCCCGAACCAGGCCGACGAGCCGGTACCAGAACATCTTGAGCGCGAGCCCGATCGCCGCCGCCAGGCCGATCAGCGCCGAGATGAGCATGCTGCCGGTGCCCGGATCGAGGTAGGCCTGTGCCGGCGACGCGAGCGACAGGAAGGCGACGAGGAGGAGCACGACCCGGCGTCCGCGCATGTCCCGCATCACTATACGTCGCCTCAGACCCGAAACGTGTAAGTCTTCGCGGGATCGCGCTCGATGTCGGGCGGAAAGCTCTTCCGCTTGTCGGCGTAGTAGCGCACGCGGTGGTCCCCGGCCGACCGGCGATTGTACGTGATGTAGAGGACGCGCCTCCGCTCGCCGGTCAGATTCGGACCCGACGCGTGCGGCGTGTAGGAGTCGAAGAACACCGCGTCGCCGGCCCGGGTCGGGACCGCACGGCCACCCAGGCCGCGCATGTCGTCGCCGGTGAGCGGCGTCCACTCCTCCCCGAGCAGGCCCCGCGTATGGTGCCCGGCGCACAGCTCCAGGCAGCCGTTCTCGGCGGTGGTGTCGTCGATGCTGACCATCGCGGTGATGAACAGATCGGCGTAGACGCTCCAGCCGGCCTGCTGATCCTGATGGGGCTTGAAGCCGTCGCCGCCGGGCAGCTTGAAGTTGATCTTGTCCTTGAACAGCACGGCCGGCTCGCCGAAGAGCCGTGACACAGAGCCGCAGAGCTGGTCGCCGTCGCACAGCCCGGCAAAGCCGGCGTGGAACGGGTAGAAGTTCTCGATGCGTTGCAGCACGCGCTCCCCCGGGCGCAGCAGGCTCGGCTCGAAGTACATCATCTGCCGGCCCGGCGTCTCGGGCAGCGCCTCCAGCTCGTCGGCCCGCGCCGAGATCCGCCGCGTCTCGGCCGCGTCGAACAGGCCCGGCACCACCACGAAGCCGTCGCGCCGGATGGCCTCGACCTGAATCGTCGGCTCGCTCATACGCGTATGACTATAGCGCGCCGGCCCGGAATGTGGCGCGGACTGCGCCGGATCCTTCCTCGCCCTCCTCGGCCTGATCATCCGCCTCGGCCGGCACGCCCCAGCAGCCGGTCCTCGAGCGGGCGCGATTTCCGCTTGACACGTTCTCCCGGTGGCAATCACGGCGTATCGACGACGACCACCAGATGACCGCCCAGCGATCCGCACAGCCACGCTGAGACGGGATTGCCCGCCGACATCGAAAATCATCGATCGCCGCTGCGATCGTCTGTCCTGACGGCGCGCAGGCAGGTCCGAAATGCGGGTGTAACTTCGCCCTAGGAATAGAAGGGGGACTCGCTCATGGACACGTGCACGCCCGCCACGGAGATGGATCGGCTCGGCGACGAGATCGCTGAGCTGTCGGCGCACCTCGACGCCGCCACCGCACACCTTCTCGACCTCATCCGCGAGTTCGACGCGCGCGGCGGCTGGCTCGTGCGCCGCGTGGCTTGCCTGGCGCGTCGCGCTCGCCCCAGGCGCCGCGCGCGAGAAGGTCCGGGTGGCGCGTGCTCTCGGCACGCTGCCCGGGCTGGCTCAGGCCCTGGCCCGCGGGGAGCTCTCCTACTCAAAGGTCCGGGAGCTGACCCGGGTGGCTACGCCGGAGACCGAGGAGCGGCTGCTGGCCTTCGGGCGCGCCGGCACGGCCGACCACGTCGAGAGCCTCGTGCGCGGCTGGCGACGGATGGACCGGAAGGCCGAAGCGCAAGAGGCCACCCGCCGCCACGAAGTCCGCGCGCTTCACGTCTATCAGGACGAGGACGGCATGGTGGTGGTGCGCGGGCGCCTCGAGCC
>JBOHQB010000259.1:0-5865 GCA_050731995.1 Candidatus Rokuibacteriota bacterium | reverse complement strand
CGATCGCGGATGAGATGCGGCGCGACCCGCTCGTATTCCTCATCGGGGAAGACGTCGCGGAGGCCGGCCATCCCTTCAAGACGCTGGTGGGACTCGTGCAAGAGTTCGGCACCGAGCGGGTCATCGACACGCCGATCTCCGAGCCGGGCTATGCGGGCATCGGCGTGGGCGCGGCGATGACCGGCATGCGCCCGATCGTCGACGTGATGTTCGGCGACTTCATCACGCTCACCATGGACCAGATGGTGAACCAGGCCGCCAAGGTTCACTACATGTCCGGCGGCAAGATCAAGGTGCCGATCGTCTTCCGGACGACGTTGGGCGCCACGCGCCGGTCGGCCGCCCAGCACTCGCAGTCGCTCCACGCCTGGGTGAGTCACGTGCCGGGCCTCAAGGTCGCGTTGCCGTCAGGTCCGTACGAGGCCAAGGGACTGATGAAGACGGCCATCCGCGACGACAGCCCGGTCGTCATCTTCGAGGACAAGATGATGTACCGGGTGAAGGGCCCGGTGCCAGAAGGCGACTACACGATCCCCTTCGGCGTGGCGGAAGTGAAGCGGCCGGGCACCGACATCACGATCGTCGCTACCAGCAGCATGGTGACGGTGGCGCTCGGCGCCGCGAAGATGCTCGAAGAGGTCGGCATCAGCGCGGAGGTGATCGACCCGCGCACGACCTGGCCCCTCGACAAGCAGGCGCTGATCGACTCGGCCAAGAAGACCTCGCGCGCCATCGTCGTGGACGAGGGCTACGAGCGCTACGGCGTCACCGCCGAGATCGCGTCGGTGATCGCCGACGGCGCGTTCTATCACCTGGACGCGCCGGTCAAGCGCATCGGCGCCATGGACGTGCCCGTGCCGTTCTCGCCGGTGCTCGAGGACCTCACCGTGCCGTCGGAGAAGATGGTCTTCGAGGCGGCGAAGGCGCTCTGTCGGAAGGCCTGAGGCTGGGGCCTCAGGCGATGCCGACCAACGTCATCATGCCCGCGCTGGAGCTGGCGCAGGAGACCGGCAAGGTCCTGCGCTGGATCAAGCAGCCCGGAGACACCGTGCGCAAGGGCGAGCCGATCGTCGAGATCGAGACGGACAAGGTGACGGTGGAGATCGAGGCGCCGGCATCGGGTGTGCTCGGCGGAGTCACCGCGCGAGCCGGCGACGTCGTGCCCGTGGGTCAGACGATCGCCGTCATCGCCGCGCCGAACGAAGCGTCCGTTCCGACGCCGGAGCCTGCGGCCGTCTCGGTGCGGCGTACGGGCGGAGCCGAGGCACCGGTGGAGCCCGCGACGGTCAAGGCGTCGCCCCTCGCCCGAAAGATCGCCGAGCAGCACGGCGTGGACCTCACGCGCGTGAAGACCGCCAGCGGGCGCATCGAGAAGGCCGATGTTCTCGCCCACTTCGAGAGCCGGCAGGGTGCGACCACCGCCGGTACGGCCGCGCGCATCACCGCCGCATCACCGAAGGCGCGGCGACTGGCGGCCGAGCGCGGCGTCGATCTCACGGTGGTGCGCGGCTCGGGCCCGGGCGGCGCCGTCCTCGCGGCTGACATCGCCGCGGCGCCGAGCACGCCAGCAGCGGCAGCGCAGGGCGTCGGCACCGTGTGGCGGATCATGGCCGAGCGCATGACGTCATCGTGGACCACCGCGCCGCATTTCTATCTGGTGCGCGAGGTCAACGTGAGCCGCCTCGTCGCGTGGCTTCCGATGGCGCGCAAGCAGACCGGGGCCCGGATCACCTACACGGATCTGCTGGTGCGGCTCGTCGCGGCGGCCATCGCACAGCACCCGGCCGTGAACGGTTCGTGGAAGGACGGCGCGCTCGTGCGCAACGCCGACATCAACATCGGCCTCGCCGTGGCCATCGAGGACGGCCTCGTCGTGCCCGTCCTCCATCGCGCCGACACGCTGAGCCTCGCCGAGCTCGCCGCCCGTCGCGACGACCTCGTGACTCGCGCCAAGGCTGGCAAGCTGCGCCCGGCCGACATCCAGGGCGGCGGCTTCACCATGAGCAACCTCGGCATGTACGGGGTGGACGCCTTCAGCGCCATCGTCAACCCGCCCCAGGCCGCCATCCTCGCCGTCGGCCGCATCGCCGACCGCGTCGTCGCCGTCAACGGCCAGCCGGCCGTTCAGCCGACGATGGTGCTGACGTTATCGTGCGACCACCGCGCGCTGGACGGCGCCCGCGGCGCCCAGTTCCTCGGCGCGCTCGCCGAGCTGATCGAGGAGCCGCTGGCGCTGCTCGTCTGAGAGTTAGGGCCAGCTCGGATCAGCGCTTCTTCTTGCCCCCACCTAGTCCTCTGTGTGGACCGCCAGGCACAACTTGGAATTCCTGCATCGCAATCAGCCGGATGAAGGCATCGTCACGGGAGTTTTCGATAAGCCGGTACGCACCAGTGCCGGCAAACGTCAGACTCACAGCGTGGTAGACAGACATTACAGCGTCAGTCAGGACTGCGTCATCGTTGAGCACCTTGACGGGAACACTGTGATCTTGCAGTTCTTTCACGCCGACGCGAGCGCCATGCGACTTGAACTCGTTGTGGTCGGCGAGGTAGTCCACGATCGTCTTCACGCGTGCCTCGCGCTCCGCTTCAGGTAGTTGCTTGAACATCCCCGTCTTCAGCCACTCGCTAACGTACCGCTTCGATAGCTCGATGGCGTTCAAGCACTGTTGGTAGAGGGACGGCCCGTACTGCTGGATGATCGGCATCCAAGCGACGAGCTTCTGCGGGTCGTTTCCGACGAGTTTCTGCGCCATCTCGAACTGGTCGATAATCGCCTGGGCGGGGGCCATGACGGCACCATCGGCCCGGAAGAATCGGAACTGTGGATCAATCGGCCCCAGCTCCGCGTTCTGCTCCATCATGCACTCGTCGCCTGAGAGGGCCACCATAGTGGCGGCGCTCTTCGCGATAGCCGGTACGATGTACCGGGCGTGCTTGAACTTGTTGCGTATGATATTGACGATCGAGTCGGCGGCCTCGGGCAGCCCGCCAGGGCTGTAGATCATCACGTCCACCGACTCGTCCTTCAGGTTCTGCGTGACCTCGATGAAGCCATCGCGGTCCGTGAGATCGATCTCAACGTCACCCCGACACGCTTCAAGCTTTGCCTTATGCAGAAAATCGGTCGCATAAACGATCAGGGGGCGGCCAGTGAGCTTTTCGACGGCGGTATACTTCCCGCGCCGGAATCCGTCGTGATCGATAGTATTCTGCGGGGTACGCGGGCGAGCTTCCAGTTCCTTGCGGATCTGGTTCCAGCCGACCATCTTGGAAGATCTACTCCGTGCTGGTCGAGTTTGTCGTTCGGATCGGTGCGCGATGGAGCGCACTGACCGCGCGCTCGTACTGTGTGTTTGAGATGCGCAGGAGCCGAAGCGCTTCGATCAGACCCGGAAAGTCGCGCTCGACACCTGCCAAAGCTTCAAGAAACTCGGGGCTCGGGGTCCGTCGGGATTTGACTACGTGCGCCATCGTGATGCTCCGTCGTTAGTGTACCCCGGAGCCCGGGGTCGAGCACGGCCCATGGATGATAGCCCAGCGTGGGGCGCATCACAACTCGTTGCCTGTTGAGCGAGGCGAGATTACCGGACAATCCATAGGGGCCTCAACTCGGCTCCTCCACCATCGCCTCATCAGACTTGCGTGCTAGTCGATCCGGGGCGCCCTATCACTATAGATGTTCCGTTCACATAACGACGTCGATGCCCTTGCGGGCTCGGCGCGATTGGGAGCGCCCGGCGATACTCCCCTCGCATGCCCCTCACCGACCGCTACGGCCTGACCGTCACCACCACCTCCCCCGGCGGCGCCGAGCGATTCTAGGACGGCATGGACCGGCTGCTGGCGTACGGGGCTGGTGCCGAGGAGTGCTTCGCGGCGGCGCGGCAGGCGGACGACCACCTCGCGGTAGCGCACGCGGGCATGGCGCGCCTCGCCGTGGCCCAGGCGACGCGGCGACAGCGCGCGCGGCGGCAGGCCGGGCGCGCGACACCGTCAAAGGGGCAACCCGGCGCGAGCGGCAGCACGTGGAGGCGCTGAGCGCGCTCGTCGGCGGGGAGACGGCGCGCGGGCTCGCGCTGTCGCCGGCACGTCAAAGAGTTCCCGCGCGACGCGCTGCTCGTGAACCAGGCCGGCAGCGCGATCGGCTTCGCCGGTGCGGGGTGCGGGGCGCGGGGCGTCGAAGCGTTCGTCGCCGGCGACCACGCGGGGGCCCTGGCCCACTGGGAGCCCGTCGAGGGCGAGTTCCACCGCGTCGGCGGCAGTCACGCCCAGTGGGAGCTCTTCGAGGAGACGATTGTCGCGTGCTACCTCACACTCGAGCGCTGGGACGACGCCCTCCGCCTCATCCGCCGGCGCCTCCAGCGCCGCTCGTCGCCGCGCGACCTCCGCTGGCTCGACCGGGCGCAGGCCGGCCTCACCGCGCAGCCGTAATAGTCTGTCGCCTCCCCCGCCACGGGGGGCCCCTCACCGCCCGCGCCGATGGAAAGCGGAACGCGGGGCATAGTGGGTGACCGAGTGATCAACGACGTTCAGCTCGACCAATCGCTTCGTTCCCTGCGCCACCGCAGCGGCGATCGTGGCAAACGTCTCGTATGATTCCTCCACGAGCTCGCCGGCGTAGTTGACGATGCGCCAGCGCCAGGCTGGGTTACCCGGCGTCGAGAACGCTATGACCTGCATCGCGCGAGCCCGTCTACCAGCGGCCGCCGCGGCTGCTGCCGCTCCGGTATCCACCGCCGCTCCGACCGCCGCCCGAGCCCGTGGAGGTCGCGATCTCGACCTTCAGCGTGCGACCGTCGATCGTCTGGCCGTTGAACTTCTTGACCGCCTCGGCAGCCGCCTCGGCGGACGCCATCTCGACGAAGCCGAACCCGCGCGACTGACCCGTGTCACGATCCATCACCACCGTGGCCGACTCGACCCCGCCGGCCTCAGCGAACACCTCGCGCAGGCGCTCATTGGACGTGGAGAAGGCCAGACCTCCGATGAAAAGCTTGTGTGCCATCGCAAACCTCCAGACGGATCTCCCGCGGAGTCTCGGCACTCTCTGGAACGCGGAAGACGGCGCCAGAGTCGCGATCTGGAGAGGCAGGAGGAACACGATTGAACCGACAGCCGGGCCAGACATCGACAGCATGACACATCCACGCCGCCAGCGCCTGCCTAGTTTCGCGGGAAGGTTGCTACCCGCACCCCTTTCGCGGCGCCTCGGGTCCCTGTCGCGGGACCAGGGTGCAGGCGAAGGTGGCCGGCTGGGCGCGGTAGTCGGCGAGGAGGCGTTCGAGACGCTGGAGCGTGCGCTCGCGTCGGGCGAGACCCAGGCCATAGATGGCGAGGTCGTTGACCAGCCGCGTGTAGAAGTGGTGCTCGGCGTCACCGCCCCCCGCGCGCGCCACGCACGGCGACGGCTTCTGGGCGACCACGAGCTGGGGGCCGAACGCTCGGACGAACTCGGCCAGCAGCGGCTCGTCGCGCAGGTCGCGGGGGACTTCGGGGAACCCCGCGAGGAACGCGTCGACGGTCATCGGCCCGGGTGCCGCGCGCGCCCGCTCTTCCAGATCGCGCGTGAGACGGATCTGCATGTCATCACCTCCGGGCACGATTATACTCGGCTCGCCGTGGCCATCACCGACCGTTACGGACTGCCCGTCACGACCTCTTCTCCCGTCGCCGCCGAACGCTTCCAGGACGGCATGGACAGGCTGCTGTCGTACGGGGCGGGCGCCGAGGAGTGCTTCGCGGGGGCGCTCGAGGCCGACGAAGGGTTCGCGGTGGCGCACGCGGGTTCGGCGCTCCTCGCCGTAGCCCAGGGCGACGCGACGACGGCGCGCGCCGCCGCGGGCCGGGCGCGCGGGACGGTGG
>JBOHQB010000258.1:0-7808 GCA_050731995.1 Candidatus Rokuibacteriota bacterium | reverse complement strand
TGGCCCCCCCAGCCCCCCCGCGCTCGGCAGCGCCCCGGCGAAGCCGTGGCGCTCCTCGTGACGGGCTTGCGGGCCCCGATATGGCCCCCCAAGCCCCCCCGCGCTCGGCAGCGCCCCGGCGAAGCCGTGGCGCTCCTCGTGACGGGCTTGCGGGCCCCGAAATGGCCCCCCATCGCAGGCTCGCCTCGGCCGTCCTCCACAGCGTCGCCTCACCTTCGGCTGCGGCTCCTCATACGGGCTGCGGCTCCTACGGCCGGCCTGCGGCTTCGCACTCCCACACCCCCCAGCGCTCAGAGCGCCCATGCTGCGCCGTCGGCGCTCCTCGATAGCCGGACAGGCTCTAGGTGACGCAAGTCCGGGCCCTGGTCGACGCGCTCGCGGCGGTCGCGCCCCGCTACGGGCCCGCCGCGCGGAAGGAGAAGCTCCGGATCCTCGAGGCCGTGGAGGGGCGGCCCCTGCGTCACGCCGCCACGCTTCTGCGTCTGCACGAGACGCTGTGCTTTCTGCAGGCGTACCCGGACGATCCGCCCCTCCTCGCCGCCGTGGACAAGGCACTCGCCGCCTTCCCGGCGCGCGTGCGGGCCCTCACGCGCCCGGCCCGCGCGCGCCTGCGCGACTCCGGCGTCGCCGAGGCGCCGCTCGACTATCCCTTCGGTCTGCCTATGGCGCGCTGGCTCGCACGGCGGTTCCCCGGCGATTGCGAGATCGCGTGGGACCGCTTCGACGACGCCGACCGCCTGGACGAGACGCTGACGCTCCTGGCGAGCGCGGCCGAGGGCGACGCCTTCAGCGAGGGCGGGATCGGCTGGAAGGCGTGGCTCCGCGTCGCCAAGGGCGGACGCAGGATGAGCGACTTCCGGCTCATCCTTGAGCTCTTCGCACAGGCGGGGATGCGCGAAGAGACGCGCGACTGGCTCTTCGAGAGCCTGGGCCTGCCGGTCCTCTGGACGCCACGCGGCCCGTTCGCGTCCCGGACGCTCGCCCGCGTGCCGCCCGCGCGCGTGTTCTTCCACGTCGACGACCTCGAGCGCCGCAGTCCCCCCGTCGTCGAGGCGCTGTCCGGGCCGCCGCCGTCGGTCCGGCGCGCGTCGCGCGCGCTCGCCGGGCGGGTGCTCGACGCGGCCCGCGTCGCCATGGCGACGCGCCAGCGCGAGCTGCACGCCTTCTCGTACCCGAACCTCGACGACGTCCTGGTCGCGGACGTCGGCCGCGGCGTGCGGATCTTCTTCGTCGGGATCCGGCCGGGCTTTCGGCTGCCGCTCGAGGCCTACTACGCCTATCTCGCCCTGAAGAACGGCGTGCCCGTCGCCTACGGAGGGGGCTGGGCGCTCTTCGATACCCTCGACTTCGCGATCAACATCTTCGCCTCGTTCCGGCAGGGGGAGTCGGCGTTCCTCGCGACGCAGCTGCTGCGGGTGTACCGCCGTGTCTTCGGGACGCGGACGATCGTGGTGGACCGTTACCAGCTCGGCCACGAGAGCGCCGAGGCGCTGCGGTCGGGCTCCTTCTACTTCTATCACCGGCTCGGTTTCCGGCCGCGGCGGCCGGAGATCCTCGGCGTCCTCGAGACCGAGCGCGCCCGGATCGGCGCCGAGCCCGCGTATCGCTCACCGATCCCGGTCCTCAAACGCCTGGCGGGGGACGAGGTCTTTCTGACCCTGCCCGGGGGCGATCCGGAGCCCGAGAAGCGACTGCGCGCGACCGACGTCGCCGCGCTCGTCGCGCGCTACGTCTCCCGGCAGTTCGGCGGCGACCGGCGGGCGGCCACCCGCGAGTCGGCCCGGCGCGTGGCCCGCGCGCTCGGCGTGCGAGACGTCGCGGCGTGGCCCGTGGAGGAGCGGCGCGCCTTCGAGCGCATGGCGCTCGTCGCCGCCCTCGTGCCCGACCTGGCGCGGTGGCCCTCGCCGGATCGCCGGGCCCTCCTCTCGCTCATGCGGGCCAAGGGTGGGGCGTCCGAGTGGGAGTACGCGCGCCGCCTGAACCGCCGTACCCGGCTCCGCCGGGCCCTCGAGCGCCTCGCCCGCTAACTTTCCTGTTGACTTGAAGTTTCAATACTTCGTATTGTTTCAGCAGGTGCTGAAAGGCATGGAGCAAGCGAAAGATGCTGAAACCCGAGGAGATTCGGCGGCAGGTAGCCCAGCGGCTCCGCGACCTCCTTGGGCGGGCGGCCAAGGGGTGGGAGGAGACCCCGAAGCCCCGGATCGGCAGCCGAGCCGCGGATTTGCTCGTCAAGTTCCGCCTCGGAGACCAGGAGCGCGCGCTGATCGTTGAAATGAGCTTGCTCGGTCAGCCGCGGCAGATCCGGGCCTCCGTGACGCGTCTGGCGGAGCTGCGGCGCGAGTTGCCCGGCGCGTACCCGCTGGCGGGCGCGGTCTATATCTCCCCGCAGAGCGCGCGCATCCTCCGTGACCACAACCTGGGTTACGTGGACCTGTCGGGCAACTGCTACCTCGCCTTCGACCAGGTGCTGATCGAGAAGGAGGGCAAGCGCAACGTGCGGCCCTCGACGCGGCCGCTGCGCTCGCTCTTCGCCCCGCGCGCGACGCGCGTCGTACGCGCGCTGCTCGCCGAGCCGGCTCGCGCCTGGCGGCTCGAGGAGTTGGCCAAGGCGGCGCAGGTCAGCCTCGGCCACTCGCACAACGTCGTCCGTAGCCTCGAGGACCTGCGCTGGGCTGAGCGCGACGACGCCCAGCGGATCCATCTCAGCAAGCCCGCCGATCTCCTCGAGGGGTGGTGCGAGTCCTACACGTACCGCGCGAACGAGATCACCTCGTACTTCGTCCCCGAGCGGGTCACGCGGAAGTTCATGAGTGAGGTGGCGCGTGCCGCGGCCGCCGAGGGGCGGCGCTACGCGTTCACGCTGAACGCCGGACTGTCGCTCGTCGCCCCGCAGCCGCGCGTGCCGCAGGTCCACTGCTACCTCGATGGCGATCCCGCGCCGCTCGCCGCGGCGCTGGGGCTGCGGCCGGCGGCCGAGGCGGACGGCGCGTTCCACGTGCTGGTGCCCTACGACCCCGGAGTCTTCTACGGCGTGCTGGAGAAGGGCGGGCTGAAGGTCGTCTGCCTGCCGCAGCTCTACGCCGACCTGGTGCACCACGAGCGCCGCGGCGCCGAGCAGGCCGAGCACCTGCGGCGCGAGGCGATGGGCTTCTAGCAGCGAGACGCTCTCGGCAGCAAAAAGGAGGTGAGATCCTCGATGGCGAAGAAGAAGGCGACCAAAAAGAAGAAGAAGAAGTAGGGTGCTTCGCTCTTGGTGGGGGGTGGCGGCCTCCCACCAGACACCAGGCGGGAGGGGGCAACGCCCCCTCCCGTTTGTGCTTAAATGATTTTCGTGACCTTGCCCGCCTTCAGGCAGCGGGTGCACACGCGCACGCGTGCCGCCTTCCCGCCGACGAGCGCGCGCATCGAGACGAGATTCGGCAGCCAGCGCCGGCGCGTGAGCTTGTGCGCGTGGCTGATCGTATTGCCGACGGACGGATGCTTCCCGCAGACGTCGCACCGCTGGGCCATGACCGCTCCTTGAGGGTGGAGGTATTCGCGACGAAGCGAGTCCTCTGTATAGCACGGTGACCGCGGTCAGGCAAACCCGCGAGGTCGGGCTCGCGACGCCGCTGCAGTTCGTCAAGGGCGTCGGCCCCCGGCTGGGGGCGGTGCTCGCCAAGAAGGAGCTGCGCACCGTCCAGGACGCGCTCTTCTTCGTCCCGATCCGCCACGACGACCGCACGCGCCCGACACCGCTGGCCGCGCTCCAGGAGGGGCAGACCGTCACGGCCGAGGGCGTGGTCGCCGGCGTCAGCCCGTCCCCGCGCGGCCGCTCGCGCGGCCCGCTGGTCGTGCTGCTGCGCGACGCCAGCGGCTTCGCCCCGGCGGTCTTCTTCGGCCGGCCCTACCTCGCGCGCGTGCTCAAGCGCGGCCAGCGGATGTTCGTCCACGGCCGCGTCCGTCGCTGGGAGCGCCGGCTGCAGATCGACGCCGACGACCACGAGGCCGTCGAGTCGGACGCCCCCGACCGTCTGCACACGGGGCGGCTCGTGCCCGTCTACTCGGTCACGGAGGGGCTGCGGCAGGGGTGGCTGCGCCGGCTCATGTGGACTCTCGTCGAGGAGTTCGCCGCGCGGGTGCCCGAGACCCTGCCTGAGGCGCTCCTGGCGCGCCGACGGCTGCCGCCGCTCGCCCGGGCGCTCCGTGACGCCCATTTTCCCGAGACGGAGGCGGCGCTCGCGACGGCGCGGAAGCGCGTCGCGTATGAGGATCTGCTCATGCTCCAGCTGGGGTTCGCGATCAACCGCTCGCGCACCGCGCGCGCGCCGGGCGCTGCGATGCAGCCCCGCGGCTCCCTCGCCACCCGGCTCCGCGGCCGACTCGCCTGGTCGCTCACGCGCGCGCAGGAGCGCGTCTGGGAGGAAATCCGGCGCGACATGGCCGAGCCGCATCCCATGCACCGGCTCCTGCAGGGGGACGTGGGCTCGGGCAAGACGATCGTCGCGGCGCTGGCCGTCGTCACCGCCGTCGAGGCCGGCTATCAGGCCGCCGTGATGGCGCCGACGGAGATCCTCGCCGAGCAGCACTTCATGACCTTCCGCGCCCTCCTCGCGCCGCTTGGCGTCCGCGTAGCGCTGCTCACGTCGGCACTCAAGGGACGCGAGCGCACCGCGCGCCGTGCCGCGCTCGCGGGCGGCGAGGTGGACTGCGTCGTGGGCACCCATGCGCTCGTGCAGGAGGGCGTGGAGTTCAAGCGCCTCGGCCTCGCCGTCGTCGACGAGCAGCACCGCTTCGGCGTCCGCCAGCGCGCGCTCCTCAAGGACAAGGGCGAGTCCCCGGACCTCCTCGTCATGACCGCGACACCCATCCCGCGCACGCTCGCGCTCACGCTCCACGGCGACCTCGAGGTGAGCGTGCTGGACGAGCTGCCGCCGGGACGGCGTCCCGTCGCGACCCACGTGCGCGCCGGCACCGAGGCGAAGCGCCGGGAGATCTACGACTTCCTCCGCGAGCAGATCGGCGAGGGCCGTCAGGTCTACGTCGTCTATCCGCTCATCGAGGAGTCGGAGGCCGTGGATCTCAAGGCCGCGACCGACATGGCGCGCCGGCTCCAGACCGACGTGTTTCCCGACCGCGTCGTGGGGCTGCTGCACGGGCGCCTGGACCCTCCCGCCAAGGACGAGATCATGCGGCTCTTCAAGGCGGGGGAGATCCACATCCTCGTCTCCACGACCGTGATCGAGGTGGGCATCGACGTGCCCAACGCCTCGGTCATGCTGATCGAGCACGCGGAGCGGTTCGGGCTGTCGCAGCTCCACCAGCTGCGGGGTCGCGTCGGGCGCGGAACGTGGAAGTCGCACTGCATCCTCATGACGAGCGGCGATCTCGGCGCCGACGCCAGGCGCCGCGTGGACGCGATCGCCGAGACCAACGACGGGTTCAAGATCGCGGAGGTCGACCTCGAGCTGCGGGGCCCCGGCGAGTTTTTCGGCACGCGGCAGTCGGGACTGCCCGAGCTGCGCATGGCCGACCTCCTGCGCGACGCGCTGCTGCTCGAGGAGGCGCATCAGGACGCGCTCCAGATCGTCGGGGCGGACCCCGACCTCCGCGCGCCCCAGCACGCCGGGCTCCGCGCCGCGCTCCTCGCGCGCTGGCGCGGCAAGCTGGCGCTGGCGTCGGCGGGCTGAGCGTGCGCGTCCTGGCCGGCGCGCTCAAGGGGCGGAGGCTCGTCGCCCCGCGCGGCACGACGACGCGGCCCACCACGGACCAGGTGCGCCTCGCCCTGCTCGACACGCTCACGCCCTGGCTACCGGGCGCCCGGGTGCTGGACCTCTTCGCGGGCACGGGGGGCGTCGGGTTCGAGGCGCTCTCGCGCGGCGCCGACGCCTCGACCTTTGTCGAGCGCGACCCCCGCGCGCTCGCGGCGCTCGCAGCCAACGTCGACGCGCTCGGCGTCGCGTCGAGCGCACGCGTGATCCGGGGCGACGTCGCGCGGGTTCTACCGCGCCTCGCCGCGGCCGGCGGGCGGTTCTCGATCGTGTTCCTGGACCCGCCGTACGACGGAGATCTCGTCGCGGAGACACTCTCGCGTCTCGGGGAGGGGGCGCTGACGGCGCCCGACGCGATCGTCGTCGCCCAGCACCCGACCAAGCTGCCGCCTGCGGCCCACGTAGGGTGCCTCACGGTATATCGCACACGCCGCTTCGGCGAGACGATGCTGACGTTCTATCGCCACGCGGCGGGCGCGCCTTGACTTCGGCGCGCGGCGGCGGCTACGATGCGGCCGCGACACACTCGCGCGGAGGAGCGTGACCGGTGGGCAAGCGCGCGGTCTACCCCGGGATGTTCGACCCGATGCACAACGGCCATCTGGACCTCATCCAGCGCAGCCTCCAGATCTTCGACGAGCTCATCGTGGCCGTCGTCGCCAACCCGTCGAAGCAGCCGCTCTTCTCCGTCAGCGAGCGGCTCGAGATGATCGACGAGGCGACCGCGAACCTGTCGAACCTCCGCATCGTCGCCTTCGACGGGCTCCTGATAGACCTCGTCGCGCGAGAGCGCGCCGACTGCATCGTGCGCGGCCTGCGTGCCATCTCTGACTTCGAGTACGAGTTCCAGATGGCGTTGATGAACCGGAAGCTCCGCTCGACAGTGGAGACCGTGTTCCTGATGCCGCACGAGAAGTACACGTACATCGCCTCGCGCCTGATCAAGGAGGTCGCCTCCTTCGGCGCCTCGGTCACGGGGCTGGTGCCGCCGATCGTCGAGAAGCGGCTCGCCGAGAAGTTTCCGCCGAAGTAAGGTCGCGACGTGCTCGCCGACCGGCTCAAGACCCTCGCCCCGTCCTCGACGCTCGCCGTGCAGGCGAAGGCCAAGGAGCTGCGCGCGCAGGGCGTGGACGTGATCTCGTTCGGTGCGGGCGAGCCCGACTTCGACACGCCCGAGCGCATCAAGGCCGCGGCGGTCGAGGCGATGCGCCGCGGGCAGACGAAGTATACGGAGGTCGGCGGTATCCTGGAGCTCAAGCGCGCCGTCTGCGCGAAGTTCAAGCGCGACGCCGATCTCGATTACGAGCCGGCCGACGTGCTCGTGTCGTGCGGCGCCAAGCACACGCTCTTCAATCTCGCCGTCGCCGTCCTCAACCCCGGCGACGAGGTCCTGATCCCGAGCCCGTACTGGGTCTCGTATCCGGAGCAGGCGCGGCTGGTCGGCGGGGTGCCCGTTCCCGTGGAGACGCGCGAGGCGACCGGCTTCGACCTCGATCCGGCCCGCCTCGCCGCCGCGGTCACGCCGCGCGCGAAGGTCGTGATCCTGAACAGCCCGAACAACCCGACCGGCGCGGTGTTCTCGCGCGCCGCGCTCGAAGCCGTCGCGCGGCTCGCCGTCGAACACGACCTGCTCGTGGTCTCCGACGAGTGCTACGAGGCGCTGACCTTCGAGGGGCGCCACGTCTCGATCGCGTCACTCGACCCGGCGGTCAAGGCGCGCACGCTCGTCATCAACACCTGCTCGAAGGCGTATGCGATGACGGGGTGGCGCATCGGCTACTGCGCCGGGCCGCCCGACCTGATCCGCGCGATGACCGACGTGCAGAGCCAGGTGACGTCGAATCCGTCGTCCGTCGCCCAGTGGGCGGCCGTGGAGGCGCTCGGCGGCGTCCAGGATGAGGTCGCGAAGATGGCGGGCGAGTTCGACCGGCGCCGCCGGCTCATCATCGCGGGGCTCAACGCGATCCCCGGCGTCTCGTGCGTGATGCCGAAGGGCGCCTTCTACGCGTTCGCCAACGTGTCGGGCCTCTTCGGCCGCGCGTGGAAACGCGCCGGCGC
>JBOHQB010000257.1:0-1876 GCA_050731995.1 Candidatus Rokuibacteriota bacterium | reverse complement strand
CCGCGCCCGGCGGCGCCGGGGCGTGGGCGTGCGCCTGGGCCTTCGGCGCGGGCCCCTGAGCGCCGCCCATCTTCACCTGGACCTTCGTCACGCCGGGGAGCTGGCCCACGAGCCGCGAGGCCATGCTGTGCATCGTCACCCTCGACTGCGGTGACTGGGTCGTAAACGCCAGCGTGAGGCTCACCTGGGCATCGGCAATCTGCACGTCGCGGACCATCCCGAGCGCGACGATGTCCTTCTTCTGCTCGGGGTCCATCACCCCCCGGAGCGCGTTCAGCACGGCCGCCTCGGTCACCATACGCAGAGGACTATATCATCGGCGCCGCGGGCGCGCTTATCTATGCGCGAAACCTTGCAATTCGGGCGTTGACCTGTTACATAAATACGGTGATCCCTCCGGACGAATTCCGCCGCGTCCTCGGCCACTTCGCGACCGGCGTCACCGCCGTCACCACCTGCGACGGGGACGGGCGCCCCACCGGCCTCACGGCGAGCGCGTTCAGCTCGCTCTCGCTCGATCCGCCGCTGATCCTCGTCTGCGTGGACCAGAAGTCGCAGAGCTATCCCTCGCTCCTCGAGCGCGGCCGGTTCGCCGTCAACGTCCTGCGCCTCGACCACGAGGAAATCTCGCGGCGCTTCGCCTCGACGCGCCTCGACAAGTTCGACGGCGTGCCGCACCGCCTGAGCGAGCTCGGCCTGCCGCTCATCGAGGACGCGCTGGCCCAGCTCGAGTGCACGACGGTGAGCACCCACGTCGAGGGTGACCACACCATCTTCGTCGGGCGCGTCGAGCGCGCCCACGTCGGCTCCGGCGAGCCGTTGATCTACTACCGCGGCCGGTACGAGCGCCTGTCGGGAGCAGGCTCGTGACGACCTCCGGCCCCCTCTCGCGCGGTCCCCTCACCCCCATCCCCCTCTCCCGTCCCCCGATCGACGACGAGATCAAGCAGGCCGTGCTGGCGGCGATCGACTCGCGCCAGTACATCCTCGGCCCTCAGTGCAAGGCGCTCGAGGCCGAGCTGGCGCGCCACACGGGCGTCAAGCACGCGGTCTTGACGAGCTCGGCGACCGCCGCGCTCTGGCTGACGTTCCGCGCCTTCGGCGTGAAGCGGGGCGACGAGGTCCTCGTGCCCTCGCACACCGCGTTCCCGACGATCGAGGCGATCTGCTTCGCCGAGGCGACGCCGGTGTTCGTGGACGCCGACGACTGGTACACATTCGACCCGAAGGACGCCGCGGCGAAGGTGACGCCGCGCACGGTCGGCATCGTGCCCGTCCACCTCTACGGCCAGCCGGTGGATCTCCCGGCCGTGCAGGACCTCGCCGCGCGCTTCGGCCTCTGGATGCTCGAGGACTGCGCGCAGGCCCAGGGCGCCGCGTGGGAGGGCAAGCCCGTCGGCTCCTTCGGGCGCGCCGCCGTGTTCTCGTTCTATCCGTCGAAGAACCTCCCGGCGATGGGCGACGGCGGCTGCGTCGCCACGAACGACGACGACGTCGCCGCGCGCTGCCGGCGGCTCCGCGACCACGGGCGGCTCACCAAGGACCTGCACGCCGAGGTCGGCTTCAACCTGCGGTTCAACGAGCTCCAGGCCGCGGCGCTGCGCGTCCTGCTGCGGCGGCTCGACCAGATGAACGACCGCCGCCGCGCGCTCGCCGCGCGTTACGCGCAGGGTCTGGCGGGCCTCCCCCTGGCGCTCCCCGCGGAGCGCGAGCACGCCCGCCACGTCTACCACCTCTACGTCGTGGCGACGCCGCGGCGGAAGGAGCTCGCTGAATTCTTGACATTGCGCGGGATCCAGACGGGCATCCACTACCCCGTGCCGACGCACCGCCAGCCGGCGGCGGAGCGGTTCAATCCGCCCGCGCTCCCACGGAC
>JBOHQB010000256.1:0-3371 GCA_050731995.1 Candidatus Rokuibacteriota bacterium | reverse complement strand
AACCGCTACGGCTTCAAGGGCGCGCCCTACACCGTCGTCGTGGACCGCAAGGGCGAGATTGCGTGGCGCCTGCGCGGCGAGTCCGCGACGACGCGCCTGCCGCGAGTGCTGGACGACATCCTCACGCGCGAGAAGCAGCCCTCGCGGAAACTCTAGTCAGCGGGCGCCACCGCCGGTCAGCCCGAACGCAGCCCAGAAGAACGGGTGCGGGAACTCGCGCAGCCCCTGCTGCTGCGCCGCCTGGAGCGCGCGGGTCGCGCCGTCCGCGGCGAGGCGCTCGTGGAAGAGGCGCATGACCCGGAAGCTCGCACGATCGTCCACCTTCCACAGCGTCGTCACCACCGCCGGCGTGCCCGCGTACACGAAGGCACGCTGCAGGCCCAGCAGCTCGTCGCCGCGCGAGAGGCGCCCGAGTCCCGTCTCGCACGCCGACAGCACGACGAGCTCGGCGTCGAGGGCGAGGCCGAAGATCTCGCGGACCTCGAGCCGGCCGTCCTCCCCGTCGCCCGGCGCCAGCAGCAGCGCCGAGGCGAGCGGATCGTCCTCGCGCAGGACGGCGTGCGTCGCGAAGTGGATCAGCCGCGCGCCGGCGCTCGCCCGCTTCACACGCGCCTCGGTCGCCTCGCGGCGCAGCAGCAGGGTGGAGCCCGGATAGCTCTCGGCGACCACCCGCGCCTCCTGCTCCGCGAACGGGAGCGCACCCTCCGCCCCGATATCCGGGTTGCCGACGACCAGCACACCCGCCGCGCCTGCGCGGCCCTTGTCCTTGAGGAATCGGAGCGTGCTCGCGCTCGGCACGGTCGCCAGCGCGTGCTCCTCGACGAGCCACCGCCCGCCGGTCCAGAGCGCGGCGTACGGCACGTAGTGGAGCACGTCGTGCGGCGCGATCAGCAGCCGCCGCCCCGCGACGTGCGGCCGCACCGGTGCCAGGACACGATCGTACAAACGCCGCGCGCGATCCTGGACGTCCGCGAGGGCGGCGTGGTCGTTGATCGCCCGTCGCAGCTCCCGCACCTCCGCGATCAGCACGGTGCGGCCGACGGGCAGGCGGAGCACGCGCACGCCCCTCCGGTCGACGATCCACACGACGGTCTCGCTCTCGGTCACCAGATACTCGAGCAGCGTCGTGTCCTCGGGGAGCAGCCCCTGCACCTCGGCGAGCGTGACGGGCTCCACGGTCATCAGCGAGGCCTGCTCGCGGTCGTCCGCGCGAACCCCGTCGACGAACGCCCGGTACTCGCCCACGGCGACATCGCGCCGCTCCGTCGCGCCGCGGAGCCCCTCGGCGCCGGATCCCGCGACGGCGGCGGCGCTCGAGGCCGCGCCGGCGTCGGCCAGGCGCGTCCGTACCTGGGCCTCCTCGGCGGCGCGCGGTGGGGCCTTGGCCCGGGACACGACGGTCCGCGTGCCGAGCATGTCGAGGAACGCGCGCGCGCGGCCGCGCTCCGCGTACGTGAACGCGTCGCCGTCCCGGCCCAGCGCGAGGGCGGCGCGGACCGCGCCGTTGTAGACCTCCTGCTTGTTCTCGACGAAGAGCCCGCGCGCACCGGCGCCGGCGAGCTGGGCGCGGAGGTCCTCGACGAGCCGGAGCGCCGAGTCGTAGTGGGCCAGCGCCTGGGCGTGCGCGCCGCCCGCGTCCGCGCGCTCCGCGAGACGGACGTGGATGACGGTCGCGACGTCGGCGAGATCCGCGCGCTTGGCGTCGGCGAGCGCCGCTTCGGCCTCGCGCTCGGCCCGCGCCCCGTCGCCGCGACGGTACGCGACGTCGGAGAGATAGAAACGCACGGCGATCGCGAACTGGGGCGACTGAGTGAGCGCCGCGTACTGCTCCGCGCGCCGGAACGAGCGCTCGGCGTCCGCGAGGCGCCTCGATTCCAGCTCGACACGGCCCACCGTGATGTAGGCGCGGCTCATATCGGCGCCGACCAGATCACGCGCCTCGGCAACGACGCGGCCCGCCCCGGCGCTTCCGACAGTCCCGTATCGCGTGAGCAGCTCCTCGCCGGCCCGGGCGGCGGCGCCGCCGACGGCGATCGCGCGCTCGCGCTGGCCTCGGAGTTCGGCGATCGCGGCAAGATTCACCTGGGCGAGCGCCTCCACCGCCAGTCGCCCCGGCTGAACCGGCGCTCTGGGCGCGAGCGCGAGGAGCGCGTCGAACTCGCGCTCCGCGCCGTCGAGGTCGTTCAGCTGCAGCCGGATTCTGCCGAGCACGAGACGGGCATGAATGGCGAGGAGCAGGCCGCTCAGACTCTGACTCGGCGGCTCGAGCAGGCGCAGGGCGCGCTCGGCATGACGCGTTCCCGCGTCGTAGGCGCCCAGCAGATCGGCGGTGCGCGCGGCCGCCACGTGCGCGCGCACGGCGTCGAACCCGGCGCCACCGGCGCGCTCCAGCTCCCGGGCCTGGGACTCGTACGCGGCGAGCGCGGCCCGCCCCTCCCCGCGCCCGACGATCTCGGCGACGTTGGCGTCGAGGGCAAAGGTCCGTGGCCGGGGCACTGTGGCGGTGGCAGTGGCGCAGCCCGAGACGGCGAGCAGAGCGAGCCCCAGCGCCAGGCGCGCCGGGGCCGAGACCCGGGACGGCGCGCTCACTTCAGCGCGTAGCGCACCAGCTCCCACTCGAACGCACCCGCGCCGTACGGGGACGCGCGGCCTCGCTCCGCCTTCAGCTTGACGAAGAACGCCACGTCGGGGGCGTACCAGTAGGCCCAGTCGGTGCCGCCCTCGCTGGCTGAGACCCGAAACGCCTTGAAGGTCCCGGCGGGCACCGTCACGTCCTCCCACGCCTCGACCTTGTACCAGAAGACGACGTCACGATACGTGCGGCCCGACTCGTAGCTCCTGTAGCTGAAGAGCGTCGACCACGACCGGCCCACGAACAACGGAAACTCGATCGGATTGTTGTAGGGCTCCCACGTCTCGAGCGGTTGCCCATCCCGGACACGCGCGACGAAGCGCATTCGATCGTCCAGGTGGAAGGTGCCGTACGAAAGGAGCTTCCGCCCCTGCCACTCGCGCTCGCCCTGGAACACGAACCGGGGCTGCTGCGGCACGTTGCTCCAGCTCCCGGAGCTCCGTCCCCGGAACTCCCACTCGGAACCGATGCCGTGGCGTGGCAGGTCGACGCGCGGCGACCCGGGCGAGGGCGCGCCTGTCCCGCACCCCGCGAGCAGGACGACGAAGGCGACGGCGAGGTGTCGGGTAAGCATCGCGCAGGACGATAGCACCGATGAGCGAGAACTACAAGTGGCCGAAGTGGCAGAGCGTGATGCCGAGCGCGGCGACGGCTCCGCGCGTCGCCGCGCTGCCCAACCCGATCAGCTCGATCTCGCGCTGGCGCCCGTAGCGGCTGAACCCGAGAGCGTCGTCGAACC
>JBOHQB010000255.1:0-2604 GCA_050731995.1 Candidatus Rokuibacteriota bacterium | reverse complement strand
CTCCACGTTGACCTGGAAGATGTTGCGCATGTCGTAGAGCGAGGGACACGTGCGCCCGAGGTGGCGCTGCTGCTCGACCGAGGCCGGCTCGGTGTCGCCCTGGGTGACGATGAGCCGGCGCAGCGTGCCGCGGTACTCGCCGGGCACCTCCTGCCACGCGGGGTCGCCCTTGTGGTCACCGAAGGCGATCGTCCGGCTCGGCTCGGGCTCGGCGAGGAAAATGCCCCAGCGGTACTCGGGCATCTTCACATAGCCGAACCGCGCCCAGCCCCTGGCGTCCACGCTGATCGCGGTCCTGAGATACACGCCGTTGGCCTGATAGCCGACGGGGCCCATGTCCCGCCACCAGTCGAGAAACTTCGGCTGCCATTCCTCCAGCGCGCGCTGCAGGCGCCGGTTGTCGCCGAGGCTGACGTTGTTCGGAATGCGCTCGAGGTAGTCGATCGCCATCACACTCTCCTGCGGTCGAAATCGCTCCGCTGCCCGGTGCCGTATACGGACAATCCGCCCTTGGCGCCGACCGCGTTCGGACGCTGGAAGATCCAGTTCTGCCACGCCGAGAGCCGGCTGAAGATCTTCGTCTCGAGGGTCTCGGGACCGCCGAAACGGAGCGACGCCTCCATGCCGGTCAGCGCGTCGGGCGAGAACGCCGCGCGCGCCTCGAGCGCGACGCGCACCTCGTCCTCCCAATCGATGTCGTCGGGCGTGAACGTGACGAGCCCGGACTCCGCCGCCGTCGCGGCGTCGAGGTCCTGGCCGACCCGGCCCTTGAGGTCGTCCACACGCCCCGGCTCGCCGAGGAAGCGGCTCGCCAGGCGTGAGAGCCCGTTGCTCATCGGATAGGCGTCGAAGTTGACCGCGGTGAGTCGGACGGTCGGCGCCGACTTGCCGTCGCGCGCGCCGTCGAGCATGTACGAGCGATCCGCGGCCAGCGCCAGCTCGAGCAGCGTGCCCGCGAAGCACGAGCCCGGCTCGATCAGCGCGAACAGCGAGCGGGACGAGACGTCGATACGCTTGAGCACGCGCTTCCAGTAGAGCCGCACCTCGCGGAGGAACCAGTCGCCCGGGTGCGCGAGCAGCAGGCGGTCGTAGGCCTCCACGCGGTCCGCCTCGCCGGTCGTGCGGAACACCCAGAGTCCGACCGTCTCCTCGTTCGTCCGCAGATGCAGGATCAGGTCGTCCAGCTCGCGCGCGACGGCCAGCGGCCAGAAGGCGGCGCCCTCGGCAAGGGCGGCGGCCGGATCGGCGGGCGGCGCCACAGCCGGCGCGGCCACCGTGATCTCGGCGACGGAGCGACGCCGGTCGAGCGCGCAGGTCACGTGCGCGTAGGCGACGCGGTCGGCCTCGAGCGTGCGCGCCAGCGGCGCCAACATCGCCCCGTGCGCAGCGTGCGGGCGATCGCTGCGGCCGGCCAGCTCGGTCGCGTGCTGCCGCGCGGCCTCCATCAGTTGCGAGCGCGGCACCACAGCGTCGACGAGGTTCCACTCCACCGCCCGCTTGCCCTTGACGCCTTCTTCCGTGGTGCAGAAGAAATCGGCGCGGTCGCGACGGACTTTTCGCTTGTCCACCAAGCGGGTCAGTCCGCCGGTGCCCGGCAGCACCGCGAGCAGCGGCACCTCCGGCAGCGAGACGGCGGTGTTCGCGTCGTCGGCCATCACGATCCACTCGGTGGCGAGCGCCAGCTCGTAGCCGCCGCCCGCGCAGGGACCGTTGACGGCGGTGAGCCAGACCTGTTTCGACTCCGCCGAGGCGTCCTCGATGGCGTTACGCGTCTCGTTGGTGAACTTGCAGAAGTTGACCTTCCACGCGTGCGAGGACTGGCCGAGCATGCGGATGTTGGCGCCGGCGCAAAAGACGCGTTCCTTGCCCGAGGTCACGACGACCGCGCCGACCTCCGGATGCTCGAAGCGCAACCGCTGGAGCGCGTCGTACAGCTCGATGTCCACGCCGAGGTCGTAGGAGTTGAGCTTCAGCTCGTAGCCCGGGCGCAGCCCGCCGTCCTCCCGCACGTCCAGCGTCAGCGTCGCCACCGGGCCGTCGAAGGTCAGCCGCCAGTGCTTGTAACGCGCGGGCTCCGTGCGGAAGTCGATCGGCGCGTGATCCGTCGTCTGTTCGGGCATGGTCCTATCCCAGAATGACCCAGAGCACCCGGGCCTTCTTGCCGCCGAGGTTCTCCCAGCCGTGCGGCGTGCCGCCGTCCAGCAGCGCGCTGTCGCCCGCCTCGAGCGTGTGCCGCTCGCCGTTGTACTGCAGCGCCACCCGGCCGTCCAGCACGTAGCAGAGCTTCATCTGGCCGGGCTTGATGACGACCTTGTCCGTCGCGATCCCCCGGGCGCGGGGCCCGAGCGTCGAGACGACCGCGCGGATCTTGCCTTCGAAAAGCCCGGCGCCGAGCACCGACCATTGCTCGGTCGACCCGTCGAAGGACACCACCGGGTAGTCCTTCCGGCGGCTCACCTGGATGCGCCCCGCGGGCTGACCGTCGAAGAGCGTCGCGATCGTGACGCCGAGCGCCTCCGCGATCTTCCGCAACGTGTTGAGCGAGGGCGTGAGGCGCCCCGACTCGATCTGCGACACCATGCTCGGGGCGAGGTCCGCCTTCTC
>JBOHQB010000254.1:0-8900 GCA_050731995.1 Candidatus Rokuibacteriota bacterium | reverse complement strand
ATCGCCGCGCGCGCGGCCGGCGACGGGATCCCGGGCGCGTCCGTCGACGGCCACGACGTCCTCGCGGGGCACGCGGCCGTCGCGCGCGCGGCGGCCCGGGCGCGTGCCGGCGAGGGGCCGTCGCTGATCGAGGCTCACACGATCCGCTGGGTGGGCCATTTCGAGGGCGATCCGCAGCTCTACCGCGCGAAGGACGAGGCCGCCGAGGGGCGGCGCACCGATCCGATCGACCGTCTCGAGCGCCACTTGTCGGAGCGCGGGCTGCTCGACGCCGTCGCGCATGCTGAGGCGAGTCCGCTTCCGGAGCCGCAGGACGCGCTCACCGACCTCTTCGCCTACTGGCCATGGCGCGACTAAGCCTGGTAACGTGGCGCGCTTTGCGCGCCCGTGCAGCGCGAATAGGGCGACTCCATATGACGTCGCCATACTTCGTTCTCGGTTGTCGCCGATCCTCACGTACAACTGCGGGAGCGTGGGTCGGCTCCTCCCTCGCGCCTCGTCTGGCTCGCCCTCTGGCGTCGCCGTGGCGGTGATGGAGTACGCCGAGGCGCTGACGCGGGCGCTCCGCGAGGAGATGCGGCGCGACGCGCGCGTCTTCTGCATCGGCGAGGACATCGTGCTGGGGGTGCCCTTCGGCGTCACCAAGGGCCTCGCCGAGGAGTTCGGCGCCGAGCGCGTGCTCAACGCGCCGATCTCCGAGGCCGCGGTCGTCGGCTCGGCGATGGGCGCGGCGATGACGGGTCTGCTCCCCGTGGTGGACATGCACTTCGCGGACTTCGTCACCTGCGCGATGGACGAGGTCGCCAACCAGATCGCGAAGTCGCGCTACATGTTTGGCGGGCAGGTGGATTGCCCGCTGGTGCTCCGCATGCCGTACGGGATCGGACGCTCGGGCGGCGGCCACCACTCGAACTCGGTCGAGGCGTGGTTCGTCAACATCCCGGGGCTGAAGCTCTGCATCCCGTCCACACCCGCCGACGCCTACGGACTGCTCAAGACGGCGGTCCGCGACCCGGACCCGGTGCTCCTCTTCGAGCACCGGGGCCTCTACCGGTTCACCGGCGAGGTGCCGGAGGCGGAGACGCTCGTTCCACTCGGCTCGGCGGACGTCAAGCGGGCGGGGCGCGACGTGACCGTCATCGCCACCGCCCGGATGGTGCACGAGAGCCTCGAGGCGGCGCGCCGGGTTGCCGAGGACGGCATCGAGGCCGAGGTGGTGGACCCGCGGAGCCTCGTGCCGCTCGATCGCGAGACGCTCGCCGACTCGGTCCGCCGCACGCACCGCGTCGTCATCGCCGAGGAGGGGCCGATGCGGGGCTCGACGGGCGCGTGGCTCGCGTGGGTGATCATGGAGGAATGCTTCGACGACCTCGACGCGCCGATCGCGCGCGTCGCCGGGCCCAACGTGCCGATCCCGTTCAGTCCGCCCCTCGAAGCGTTCGCGACGCCCGGCGCCGCCGACGTCGAGGCGGCAATCCGCCAGGTGCTCAAATAGGGAGGTCGTCATGAACGTCTTTGTGCTCGCCGCGCTGGTGGTCGCCGGGTCGCTGTCCGCGAGCGTCCCGCTGGCCGCGCAGGAGCAACCCAAGTCGGGGGGCGTCTTCAGGGCCGCCATGATCGGCGAGCCGCCGACGCTGGACCTGCACACCACGACCGCCGTCATCGTCCAGCAGATCACGTGGCACCTGTACGAGGGGCTCTTCACCTACGACACGCAGTACAGCCCGATCCCGCTCCTCGTGGAGAGCCACGCCGTCTCGGACCGGGGACGGACGTACACGTTCACCCTCCGGCGAGGCGTCAAGTTCCACAACGGCAGGGAGATGACCTCGGCGGACGTCGTCCCGTCGCTCAAGCGCTGGGGACGGCTCGCGACGCCCGGCAAGCAGCTCTGGAGGAGCGTCGAGGGCGTCGAGGCCAGGGGGCCCTATACGGTCGTGATGTACCTGAAGGAGCCCTCGGCCGTCGTGCTCATGGGCCTCGCGCGGCCGAACAACGGTGCCGTCGTGATGCCCCGGGAGATCGTCGAGGCCGCGGGCGACAACCCAGTCAAGGAGTATGTGGGCACCGGTCCGTACCGTTTCGTCGAGCACAAGCCGGACCGTCACGTGAAGCTCACCCGGTTCAAGGACTATACGGCTCGGACTGACCCGGCCGACGGCTTCGGCGGCAAGCGCACCGCGTACCTCGACGAAATCCTTTTCATCCCCGTGCCGGAGGTCGCCGTGCGCCTCGCCGGCGTGGAGACGGGCGAGTACCACTACGGCCAGCAGATCCAGCAGGACCAGTACGACCGCGTCAAGGGGATGGCCGGCGTCGTGCCCGCGATCGTCAAGCCGTCCAACTGGTCAACGGCGGTCCTCAATCACAAGCAGGGGCTGATGACCGACAGGCGCATTCGCCAGGCGTTCCAGGCCGCGCTCGACATGGAGCCCATCATGGCGGCCGGCTTCGGCCACAAAGCCTTCTACCGGATCGACCCGGGGCTGCAGTTCGTCGAGCAGCCGCAGTGGCACAGCAGGGTCGCCGCCGAGCTCTACAACCAGAAGAACGCGGCCAAGGCTCGGAAGCTGCTCTCCGAGGCCGGCTACGGCGGTCAGCCCGTGCGCTGGATCACGACCAAGGAGTACCAGTGGATGTACAAGAACGCGCTCGTCGCCAAGCAGCAGCTCGAGGTGGCGGGCTTCAAGATCGATCTCCAGGTGGTGGACTGGGCGACGCTCGTGCAGCGGCGCAACAAGCCGGAGCTCTTCGACGTCTTCTCCACGGGTTTCACGTTCAACCCCGAGCCCGCCCTCAGCACCGCGACCATTTGCAACTGGCCCGGCTGGTGGTGCAATGAGGACAAGGACCAGTGGATGGACGCGCTCGCGCGCGAGAGCGAGCCGCGGAAGCGACGCGCCATGTGGGAGAAGGTGCAGCAGATCTTCTACGAGGACGTCGGGCGCATCAAGTTCGGCGACAGCTTCTCGCTGGACGTCACGCGCAAGGAGGTGCAGGGGTACCGCCCGACCAACGAGCTGAACCTCTGGAACGTCTGGCTCAAGTGAAGACGTACCTCGCGCGACGACTGCTGGCGCTGATCCCGGTGGCGCTGGTCGTCGCCACGGTCGCGTTCGTGCTGGTCCACCTGGCGCCGGGCGATCCGGCGTCGGTCATCGCGGGACCCGACGCGACGGTCGACGACGTGCAACGGATCGAGCGCCAGCTCGGTCTGGACGCGCCGTTGCCGGTCCAGCTCCTCCGGTGGTACGGACGACTCGCCCAGGGCGATCTGGGCCAGTCGATTTTCCTGCGCAAGCCAGTTCTCGAGGCGATCGCGGATCGCGTCGAGCCGACACTGCTCCTGACACTCTTCGCCATCGTCATCGCCGTGCTCATCGGGGTGCCGAGCGGGGTCGTCTCCGCCCGGTACCACAACACGGCGACCGACCAGACGTTCATGATGATGGCGCTCTTGGGCGTGTCGGTCCCGAACTTCCTGCTCGGGCTCCTGTTCGTCCTCTGTTTCTCCGTGTGGCTGGGCTGGTTTCCCGTGGCGGGGTACTCGCCGCTCGAGGACGGCTGGCTCAAGACGCTGCGCTCGCTCGTGCTGCCCGCCTTCGCGCTGGGCCTCGTCCAGTCCGCGCTCATCGCCCGGATCGCACGCTCGGCCATGCTTGACGTGCTCCGCGAGCCGTTCATCACGGCCGGCCGCGCGCGCGGGCTCGCGGAGGGCGCGATCGTCTACAAGCACGCGCTCAAGAACGCGCTGATCCCGACGGTGACGATCATCGGAATCTCGTTCGCCGTGCTCATCTCGGGCGCGGTGGTCATCGAGACCGTGTTCAACATCCCGGGCCTCGGGCGACTCATCATCTCCGCGGTGCTGCGACGCGACTACCCGGTGATCCAGGGGGTCGTCCTCTGCATCGCCGGCGTCTACATGCTCATCAACCTGCTCGTCGACCTCTCGTATCTGTGGTTCGACCCGCGGGTGAGGTATCAGTGAGCGGCGTGTCCAAGGCCGGCGCGGACCTCCAGGCCATCGAAGGGCTCGGCCCGCGCCCCGGGGGCGCTCGCGTCTCACTGCCACGCTGGATGATCACGCTCGCGCGGCGGAAGGTCGCGCTCGGCGGCGCCGTCGTCGCGGTCGCGATGGCGGTGATCGGCGCGCTTGCGCCCGTGATCGCCGGCGACCCCGGCCACATGGACGTGGCCGGGCGGCTTACGGCCCCGAGCCGGAGTCACTGGTTCGGCACCGACGACCTCGGTCGCGACGTGTTCGCGCGCGTCATCTACGGCGCGCGCCTGTCGCTGCTCGTCGGGGCCGCGGTGGTGGGCCTCTCCTTCGTCGTCGGGCTCGCCTGCGGTCTCGTCGCCGGATACTACCGCCGGTTGGACAACGCCGTGATGCGCGTCATGGACGGGCTGATGGCTTTTCCGGCGATCGTGCTCGCGATCGCGCTCATGGCGGCGCTGGGGCCGAGCGTGACGAACGTGGTCGTCGCGATCGCGGTTGTGTACTCGCCCCGCGTGGCGCGCGTGGTGCGAGGATCGGTGCTCGTCATCCGGGAGACGGTGTACGTGGAGGCGGCACGCGCGCTCGGCGCCTCGGATGTCGCGCTGATCGGGCGACACATCCTGCCGAACTGCCTCTCGCCCGTGATCGTGCAGGGGTCATTCGTGTTCGCCGCCGCGGTGCTGACCGAGGCCGCGCTCTCGTTCCTGGGCGTCGGCGTGCCCCCGTACGTGCCCTCGTGGGGCAACGTACTGTCCGAGGGGCGGCTCTACCTGCAGCAGGCCCCGTGGCTCGTGCTCTATCCCGGCGGGGCGATCATGCTCACCATCCTGGGACTCAACCTGTTCGGCGACGGGCTGCGCGACCTCTTGGACCCCAAGATCCGGGGGCTCGCGACCGAGCGCCAGCGCGCAACGTGAGGGACACCGTCATGCCACCGCACCGACTCGCCTACCGTCCGACCGTCATGGGAACCCGCGGGGTCGTGACCTCGGCGCACTTTCTGGCCTCGATGGCCGGGGTCGAGATGCTGCTCGCGGGCGGCAACGCCGTGGACGCCGCGGTCGCCGTGGGCAGCACGCTGAACGTCGTCGAGCCCTTCATGTCGGGCGTCGGCGGCATCGGCCTGATGCTGATCTCGCGCGCGCGCACCGGCGAGCGCCACGTGCTGGACTTCATCGGCGGCTCGCCGATCGCATCCGACCCGGCTCGATGCACCGAGGACGAGCTCGCGGGCGGCCCGAAGTCGTGCGCCACGCCCGGCAACCTCGGCGGCTGGCTCACGGCGCACGCGCGCTTCGGCCGGATGGACCGCGCCGCGGTGCTCGCGCCGGCGATCGGCCACGCGGAGCGCGGCGTGCCGCTGAGCGGGAAGAACGTCGACTTCTTCGAGGCGGCGCGCGCGACGCTCGGGCGCTCGCGCGAGGCCGAGCGCCTCTACCTGGGTAACGGCGGTCCACGGGCGCGCGCGGTCGTCCGGTACAAGGAGCTCGCCGCCACACTCCGGCAGGTCGCCGAGGGCGGCGCCGACGCCTTCTACAAGGGCCCGATCGCGCGGGCGATCGCGCGCGCCGTGCGCGAGGCGGGCGGCTGGCTCGACGAGGCCGACCTGGCGGCGTTCTCCCCCGAATGGCGCGAGCCGGTGACGATCCGCTACCGGGACCGGGACGTCTTCTCGATGCCGCCGCCGTTCTCAGCGTTCCAGATGCTCGAGACCCTCAACATCCTCGAAGGCTACGACCTTCGCGCGTTCCGCCACAACTCGGCGGACTACCTTCACCACCTGATCG
This sequence comes from Candidatus Rokuibacteriota bacterium, assembly GCA_050731995.1. GTDB lineage: Bacteria > Methylomirabilota > Methylomirabilia > Rokubacteriales > CSP1-6 > JBOHQB01. The sequence goes on along the minus strand of JBOHQB010000254.1, from coordinate 3,110 downwards.
AGGCGATCAAGCTCGGTTCGGCCGACCGTCTCGCCTACGCGTACAAGCCCGATGTGCCGATCCAGGGCCTGCTCAGCAAGGCGTATGCGTCGAGCCAGCGCGCGCGCATCGACGCCCGGCGCGCGGCGGTGAGCGAGGGCGAGCGCCACAATCCGGAGAAGCTTGCGGGTCAGATCGCGGAGGGGCATCCCACCAGGTTCGAGAACGAGCAGACGACGCACTTCGCGTGCGCCGACGCCGAGGGAACCGTGGTCTCGGTGACCCAGACGCTCGGCGTGCCGTTCGGCTCCGGCTTCGCCGTCCCCGGGACGGGGGTCGTGCTGAACAACATCCTCAAATGGATGGACCGGGATGCTGCGTCGCCCAATGTGCTGCGACCGGGGCGCAAGGCGGGCACGATGATGTCGCCGACACAGGTCTTCCGCGACGGTGCCTTCGTCATGTCCATCGGCACGCCGGGCTCGTACGGCATCCTCCAGACCACGCCCCAGATGCTGCTGAACGTGCTCGAGTTCGACATGGCGATCCAGGAGGCGATCGAGGCGCCGCGCGTGCGTGTCTACCGTGACCGGCTCGTCGACGGCGAGGCCCGGATCGACGCCGACGTCCGCGCGGAGCTCGCGCGGCGCGGCCACGACGTCCACGTTCTGGACGAGTGGTCCTGGGTCGTGGGCGGTGGGCAGGGGATCGTGCGCGATCCGGAATCGGGCGCGCTCACGGCGGGCGCCGATCCCCGCCGGGATGGGTACGCGCTGGCGATCTGAGCGGGGCTGCCGGAATGTGGTCGATCCGGTGTCAGGCTGGACCCGTTCTTGTCACCCCGCTGACGCCGCGGTGCGGCTAAGACGCTGATCTGAAAGATTTCCGGTAAGCGGCACCCTCTATGCTGCGCATCCTCTTAATAGGGAGGGCTGTGCCCATGGCGTGTCGACTGACGGCGAGCGTGATGCTGGTGGTGGGCGTGGTGTGGGCGGCTTGGGGTGAGGCGGGGTCACCCGCCCGCCAGTCGTACCGTTCGACCGACGCCCAGGGCAACGTGATCTACTCCGATCGCCCGGGATCCGGCGACGTGCCGGCGCCGGCCGAAGGGGCCGTGGACGCTGCGCTCGTGGACGAGTTGTTCCGCGCCACCGGCGTGGATCGCCGGCTGCCGGGCCTCGCGGCGCAGATCCAGGCCGAGTTCCAGCGGCAGTCCGGTCTGGGCGCCACTCCCGAGCGCCAGATGCTCTCCGACATCGTGGCGCGCCAGTTCAGGCCGGACACGCTCTACCCGATGGTGCGCGACGAGTTTCTCCGCGCCGCGGGGGGCGGGCGCACCCGCGACACGCTCGCGTGGTACCGCTCGCCGTTCGGGCGGCGGGTCGTCGGGCTTGAGATCCAGGCCGGCACACCCGAGTCGCAGCGGGAGTTCCGGGCCTACGCGACGAGCATCGGCAGCAACTGGCCGGGCTCGCGCGTGGTCCTGGTACGCAGGCTCGACGACGCCACGCGCGCCACCGAGACCGGACTCGACTCACTGGTCGTGATGCTCCGCAGCTTCGCCGCGGCGGTCGACGCCGCGCGTCCGCCGGAGCAGCGCATGGACCGCTCGCAGCTCGAGTCACAGCTCAAGCAGACGCGCGACCGCGCCTTTGGACCGACGCGGCAGGGGGCGCTCGTGGCGATGCTCTTCACCTACCGTGACCTCACCGAGTCCGACCTCGAGCGCTACGCGCGATTCATGGAGTCCGAGGCGGGCAGCTGGTATACGCGCACGCTGAACCGCTCGCTGATCCAGGTGGTGGGCGTGAAGGCGGAGCGCACCGGCGCCGAGGTCGTGCGCGCGCTGCCGCCCGAGCGGTGGCAAAGCCCGCGCGCCGCGGGAGCCGCGCGCTAGCCGGAGCTCAGGGCCGCTTGAAGACGATTGAGCCGAAGAAGGTCTCGGCGGATCCCTTCACGTCGTCGGAGTCGATCGCGATCGAGATCGCGTCAGGGTTGTCGGGCGCTTCCCCGAACACCTTCTTGTAGTCCTCGACCACGTTGCGCCGCTCGACGACCCATTTCTTGAGGTCGGCGGGGCCGGAGCGGAGGATCATGTAGGTGACCATCGAGCTCTTCTCGCTCTTGCAGACCGTGCCCGCGGGCGCCGTCGAGTCCCAGATGTAGCCGATGACCCTCGAGTTGATGGCCGACGGGAAGTGCTCCCACACGACGTAGATCTGACCCGCCTGGTCGTCGGTCGCCTTCTGGCAGGAGTTGCCTCCCTTCGGCAGCTCGACGACACGCCACGACCACTCGAGGATCGGCGTCTCCTTGAGATTGACCTTCTTCTTGATCTCCCTGATGATCGCCGACGAGTCGTTGCGGCTGCGCATGTGGAGCACGCGGTGGGTGTCGTTCTCGACGACGGTGAAGTCGTTCTTGCCGGTGCTGAAGGTGGGCGGCCGCCAGCCCTCGGGGAGTCCGCTGGCGCCGAGCGTGTGGCGCTTCCAGTCCTCGACGACGAAGAGGTCCGCCGCCGAGGCGCCCGCGGCAGCAGTCACCATGACGAGTCCGGCGGCGAGCAACAGTCGCAGGCGCACGGCGCGTGTCCTCACGGCGCTATGATACCGTCGCCGCATGAGCGACGCGCGGCAATCGCTCCGCGTGGACAAGTGGCTCTGGGCGGCGCGCGTGTTCAAGACGCGTAGCCAGGCCACGGCCGCGTGCGACGGCGGCAAGGTGGACGTGAACGAGGAGGCGGCGAAGCCCGCGAAGCCGCTGCGCGTCGGCGACCTCGTGAAGGTCACGCTGCCGCAGGGACGTCGGCGGATCGTGAAGGTCGGCGTGCTCTCCGATCGGCGCGGCTCCGGCGCCGTCGCGCGGCTGCTCTACGAAGACCTCACGCCGCCCGAGCCGCCCCGGCCCCGCTGGGGAGCGCCGCCGGCCCGCGTGCCCGGCGCCGGCCGGCCCACGAAGCGCGAGCGGCGCAACATCGAGCGCCTGCGCGGGAGGTGATCGTGCCTCGGACCGAGGCGAGCCTGCGAATGGGGGGGCCATTTCGGCCCCCCCATCAGAACGTCAGCTTGTCGGGTGGTCGAGGAGCGCCACGGCTTCGCCGGGGCGCTCGGAGCGCTGGGGGGTATGGGGGG
>JBOHQB010000253.1:0-1633 GCA_050731995.1 Candidatus Rokuibacteriota bacterium | reverse complement strand
AGCGAACCGTCGCGATGTTCGCGCCGCGCTTCACGCTCGCCGATCACCGCCGCGTTCGCCACGTGGCGCGTCTCGATCCGGCCGGGCTCGCCGACATCATGACGAGCACCTACCGCGCACTCCGCGCGCGCGAGCACGCGCGCCTGGCCGCGCTCGGTGAGATGGACGTCACGCTCGCCCACGACGTGCTGCGCCTGCGGCCGGTCTAGCCTCGGAGCGCTTGCTCGGCCTCGGCGAGCCAGCCGGGAGCGTCGATGCGCTCGAAGATCTCGCGCGCCCGACCGTGCCCCCGAACGCCTCGATCTGCTGCCGCATCTCGTCGAAGAACGCGGCGAGCAGGGCGCGGAGCTGTTCCGGATCGTGACGCGTGGCCAGCTCGGTCGATCCGGCGAGATCGGCGAAGAGCACGGTGACCGGCTTGCGTTCGTCCGTCGCGGCCATGAGCGCGCCTACTCTAACCCAGGCGTGAGGTGTTCAGCGTCCCCACAGCGCGCGCGGATAGTGCGCGCGAATGTCGGCATCCCTGGTGATCAGCGGGGCGCGGCGCAAGGCCGCCTGAGCCACGATGATGCGGTCGAAGGGATCGCGCGTCCAGGATTGCCGCACCGCCGCGCCGGCTACATCGGCAAAGGGGAGATCGCAGAGGCGGAGGCCGAGAGCCCGTCCCAGCGCCTGGATCACGCTCCGGGCCGGCTCGCTCGTGCGGCCGGTCTCAAAGAGATACTCGAGCTCGAGGGCGACCATCGGCGACACCAGCAGGGGCTGATCCTCGATGAGCGCGCGCGCCCTGGATGGAATGAGGTCGGTCCGACCGGCGTAGAGCCACGCGACCACGTGAGTGTCGGCGTAGATCAGGGCCGCCACTCGCGAGACCAGTCGATGTGCACCAGCGCCTCCGGCGCGCAGCGCAGGAATCGTCGGGCCCTGAGTCGCGTCAGCTTGCCAGGGGCGCGACCGCGCCGTCGCCCGGCCGCCACGATCCGGAGCCGCCGTCCGTGCCGTTCAATCTCCACGGGGACTCCGGTGTCGAGCACCTGGTCGAGGACCCGATAGACGTTCTCGCGGAGCTTCGACGCGGTGAGCCTGGACGGGTCCGCCACGCGATGTGCCTCCCGCACCGACGATACCGCGGAGACGTACGTACTGCAACGTGTATCGTACGAGTGACAGTACTGTGGCTACACCGACGGCCAGTAGGCGAAGGCGGCGCCGATCGGCGAGGCGTAGACGGGAATGTAGTCGATCACGGTCGCCGGCTTGCCCTCGGCGACGGCCGCGGCCGCGATCCAGTTGCAGATCTCGCGCGTTCCGCCCTGGGGCCCGCCTGAGCCCGGCATGCCGGTCGTGCTCTTGCCTCGGGTACCGAGGTCCTGACTGCGGTCGCCCGGGGGCGCCTTGTAGTCGTCGAAGTGGCGGGCCATGCCGCGCGCGTCGCCCGCGCGCATGTGCCGGAGAATCGCCTGATCGAACTCCTCGTCGAGGTAGGCGTCCGCGGCGCGCGGCGTATGCCAGAGGCCGCCGGAGCCGATGACGGCGACGCGCAGATCCTCCGGGTGCGCGTCGATGAGCTCGCGCACCGCCCGGCCGAGCTGATAGCAGCGCATCGCGGTCGGCTGGGGCGCGTAGTAGCAGT
>JBOHQB010000252.1:0-9736 GCA_050731995.1 Candidatus Rokuibacteriota bacterium | reverse complement strand
GGCCCCCTTTGCTCGGAGAGACACTCGCGCGGGGACCCGCCCCCTTCCCGCTGTACGGATACCTTGGCGGAGCGGTCATCGTCGTTGCCGAGGTCTTGTTGTTCTCCGGCTCGTCGACTGTCGGGCGGTGGTTCACGCCGATCGTCTGGACGGGCTACGTCCTCCTCATGGACGCGGTCGTTGCCCGCCTCACGGGGCGCTCGTACCTGACGACCGACCGCGTCGAGGGCGTCCTCGTCGCGCTCGCCTCGATCGGCTGCTGGTGGCTCTTCGAGTGGTACAACGCGCCGCGCTTCTGGCGCGGCGGCGGGGACGCGGTCGGCCTCTGGTGGCAGTACCACACCATGCAGCCCGATCTGTTCCTCCGCCGCGTGGGCTACGACTGGGCCTTCGCGACGATCTTCCCCGGGCTCTTCCTGACGGCGGCGGCGCTGCGGGCCACGGCGTTCAAGCACGCGAGGGTGGGCCCATGGCGCCCCTCGTCCGGCGTCTCGAATCTCGCCGTCGCCGTGGGAGCCGTGAGCGTGGTCCTGCCGCTGCTCGTCGTCTCAGCGTGGCTCGTCCCGCTCGTGTGGACCGGCTGGGCGCTCCTTCTCGAGCCGCTGAACTTGAAACGCGGTCGCCCCTCGTGGCTCGCCGACCTCGCGGCGGGCGACGCCTCCCGCGTCTTGGCGCTCCTGGTGGGCGGTCTCGTCTGCGGCGTGCTCTGGGAATTCTGGAACTTCTGGGCGCTGACGAAGTGGACCTACATGGTCCCGTACGGGCCCGACGTGAAGCTCTTCGAGATGCCCGTGCTCGGATACCTGGGCTTCCCGCCGTTCGCGCTCGAGTGCTTCGCGATGTACCAGTGGCTGCGTGGGCGGCTGGGTGAGGAGGCCCGCGCGCCGGTGCTATAATCCGCTGCGCTACGAATCCGACTCACGGAGGCCCCATCCATGAAAGCGATCCGCGTGCACACCCCCGGCGCTCCCGAAGTCATGAAACTCGAGGACGTCCCCGAGCCCACGCCGACGGCGGGCGAAGCGGTCGTGAAGGTCGACGCCGCGGGGCTCAACTACATCGACGTCTACCAGCGCAGCGGCCTGTACAAGCTCAACATGCCGCTCACGCTCGGGCTCGAGGCCGGCGGCGCCGTGACCGCCGTCGGCCCGGGCGTCACCGACGTGAAGGTCGGTGACAAGGTTGCCTACACGGGCGTGCCCGGCGCCTACGCGCAGTACGCCACGGTGCCCGCGCAGCGGCTCGTCGTGCTGCCCGCCGGGCTCAGCACCAAGCAGGGCGCGGCGATGATGCTCCAGGGGATGACCGCGCACTACCTGGCCTGCTCGACGTATCCGCTGAAGTCCGGCGACACGTGTCTCGTGCACGCCGCCGCGGGCGGTGTCGGGCTCATCCTCACCCAGATCGCGAGGATGCGGGGCGCGCGCGTGATCGGCACCGTCTCGACGCAGGACAAGGCCAAGCTCGCGCGCGAGGCCGGCGCCGACGAGGCGATCCTCTACACGTCGCAGGACTTCGAGGCGGAGGTCAAGCGCATCACGGGCGGCAAGGGCTGCCAGGTTGTCTACGACTCCGTCGGCAAGACGACCTTCGACAAGGGGTTCAACTGCCTCGCGCCGCGCGGGATGATGGTGCTCTACGGCCAGTCGAGCGGCCCGATCGGGCCCTTCGACCCCCAGACGCTCAACGCCAAGGGCTCGGTCTTCCTGACACGGCCGAGCCTCTTCCACTACGTCGGCGCGCGCGAAGAGCTGGTGCAGCGCGCGACCGATCTCGCCAGCTGGATCGCCGCGGGCAAGCTCCGGCTCCGGATGGAGTTCGAGTTCCCGCTCAAGGACGCCGCCCAAGCGCACCGTGCGCTCGAGGGGAGGCAGACGACCGGCAAGGTGCTCCTAATTCCGTGAACGTCGCCCGGCTCCTCGAGCGGTCGGCGCTGTGCCACGCCGACCGCACGGCGCTGATCGCCGGAGGCCGGCGCTGGACGTACCGCGAGCTCGACGCCGCCGCGTCGACGCTCGCGGGCGGCCTCGCCGCACTCGGCCTCCCGCCGGGCGAGCGGCTCGCCTTCCACCTGCCGAACGGGCCGGAGTTCGTGTTGGCCTACTACGGCGCCCAGAAGGCGGGCCTCGTGCCGCTCTCGCTCAACGTCACCTACAAGGCCGAGGAGCTCGAGTACATCGTCCGCGACGCCGCGGCGACCGGACTGATCACGGCCCGGTCGGTCTCGGCCAACCTGCCGGCGCGCGACCGGCTGCCGTCGGTGCGCCACTGGCTCGAGGCCGAGGAGCTCGGGACACTGCGCGGCGCGGCGCCCCTACGTGCCGTCGAGCGCGACCGCGGGGAGACGGCGGCGATCCTCTACACGTCGGCGACGACGGGGCGGCCGAAGGGCGTGATGCTCACCCACGCCAACATCGTGTCGAACTCCTACGCGACCGTGCATCACCTCCGGATGACGCCCGACGACCGCGGGCTCTGCGCGCTGCCGATGTTTCACTGCTTCGGCCAGAACGCGATCATGAATGCGCTGGTGGCGGCGGGCGGGACCCTGGTGCTCCACGAGCGGTTCGTCCCCGACGCGTTCGTCAGCGCCGTCGCGGCCCACCGCATCACGATCCTGTATGCGGTGCCGACCATGTACATCCTGTTCCTCGCGATGGAGCGGCCGGTCGACTTCGAGTCCCTGCGCCTCTGCTTCTCGGCGGCCGCCTCGCTCCCGGCGGACGTCGAGCAGCGCTGGCACGACACCCACGGCCACTGGATCCAGCAGGGCTACGGCCTCACCGAGACGTCGCCGTTCGCGTCATACAATCACGAGGTCGCGTTCAGGCGCGGCTCCGTGGGCACGCCGATCGAGAACGTCGAGATGAAGATCGTCGGCGCGGACGATCGCGAGGTGGCGGACGGCGCGCTGGGCGAGATCGCCATCAAGGGCCCGAACGTGATGAAGGGCTACGTCGGCAACCCCGCGGCGACCGCGGAGGCGATCCGGGACGGATGGTTCCACTCGGGCGACATTGGCTATCGCGACCGCGAGGGCTACTTCTTCCTCGTGGACCGGGTGAAGGACATGATCAACGTCTCGGGCTTCAAGGTGTTCCCGCGCGAGGTGGAGGAGGTGCTCTTCCGCCACGCGGCGGTGAAGGAGGCCGCGGTCGTCGGCGTGCCGGACCCCGTGCGCGGCGAGGCGGTCAAGGCCTTCGTCGTCCTGAACGACGGGGCGCGCACGACGGCGGAGGAGCTGCGCGAGCTGTGCCGGGTCGCCATCGCGCCGGTGAAGGTGCCCGAGACGATCGAGTTCATCGCCGCGCTGCCCAAGAACCCCACCGGGAAGATTCTCAAGAAGGAATTGCGGTCCCGCGGCTGAGCCGCGCGCTATACTCACCGTGGAGGTGTGGCCATGAACCGTCACCTGTCAATGGCGATCGTCGGCGCGCTCCTGGCGACGGGTGTCCTGGCGGCGACCGAGCCCGTGTGGGCCCGCGCCGGCGGCGGCAGCGGAAGCAGCGGCAGCCGCGGCTCGCGCTCGTACTCGACGCCCGCCCGGCCCGCGCCGACTCCGGCGTCACCCACGACGGCGCAGAGCCCGAGTCGCACCCTCGCCCAGCCCGCGTCGGCGCCACGCTCGAGCTTCTTCGGCGGCGGCCTGATGGGCGGTATCGCCGGCTTCGCGTTGGGCGGGCTGCTCGGCTCGATGCTCTTCGGCGGGATGCACGGCGGCGGCTTCGGCGGCGGCTTCGGCCTCCTCGAGCTGGTGCTCCTCGGCGGCGTGGCGTTCCTCGTCATCCGGATGATGCGGCGCCGGGCCGAGCCCGCGCCGGCCTACGCGACAGGCTACGCGAGCGAGAGCGGCGGCCAGAGCCTCCCGAGCGGTGCCGCGGCCACGCTGGAAATGCCGTTGGCCGAGCGGAGCGACCTCGAGCGCGGCTTCGGCCATATTCGACAAATGGATCCGGCGTTCGATCCCCAGACCTTCGCCGTCCAGACGCGCGAGGCCTTCCACGCGATCCAGCAGGCTCTGGTCCTCCGGGACCTGACACCCGTCGCCGACCGGCTCACCTCGCGGATGTACATCGAGCTCCAGGGCCAGGTCGACCGGCTCAAGAGCGCGCGCCAGACGAACCGGGTGGAGCAGATCGAGATCCGGCGCGGCGAGGTCAGCGAGGCATGGCAGGAGGCGGGCGCCGACTGGGTGACCGTGTATCTCGCGGGCTCGCTCCTCGACTACACGCTGGACGACGCGTCGGGCGGCATGGTCGACGGCTCGCGCACGACCCCACAGGAGTTCGAGGAGTTCTGGAGCTTCACGCGGACGGTCGGGCCGAACCGCTGGAAGCTCTCGGCGATCCAGACCGCCTGAACTCGTGAAGTGGCTCCTGTGGATCGTCGGGGTGATCGTCGCCCTGGCGATCGTGGGACTGGGCGCGCTGCCGTGGCTCGTGGACACGCCGCGGGTCCAGACGCTCATCGCGAGCTCCGCCACCCAGGCGCTCGGCCGCCCCGTGCGATTCCAATCGGTGTCGGTGTGGGCGCTGCCGCGCCCCGTCGTTCGGCTGCGCGGTCTCGAGGTCGCCGAGGATGCCGCGTTCGGCCGTGAGCCCTTCCTCAAGCTCGACACCGGCGAGCTGACGATCCGGTTGCGTCCGCTGCTCACGGGTCACCTCGAGTTCGGCGACCTGATCTTGCGGAAGCCGCTGATCGCGCTCGTGCAGAATGCCGATGGCCGCTGGAACGTGGCGTCGCTCGGCGGCGTCCGCGACGAGGCGAGGGCGCCCGCGCGCGCTCCCCGGAGCGGCGGCGCGGGTGGGGGCCTGACGCTGCCCGTGACGCGCGTGAAGATCGCCGACGGTGTCGTCACCTACGCGACGCGTGGCCCCGGGAGCGCGCCGACACGGTACCGAATCGAGGATCTGGATCTCACGCTCACGGGCGGCACCTCCCAGCTCGGCTTCTCGGGGACCGCCCGCCTCGTGCCCGGCAATCTCGGCGTCAAGATCTCCGACGGGACGCTCGGGCTCACCCCGCGGGGAATGCAGGACGCCCCGATCGCCGGCCGGGTCGTGCTCGAGGCCAGGGACATCGCCGAGACCGTGCGACCGCTCGCGCCCGCCGGGACCGCGCTCGGCGGCGGCCTCCGCGGCACGCTCACGCTCGGCGGCACCGTGGGCGCACTCCGCGCGTCCGGCCCCGTCGAGCTCTCACGGCTCGCCGTCACGCAGACGCAGGCGGACTGCCCCGATCCCAAGCAGCGCACGCTCACGTTTCCGAGCGTGACGCTCGCGACGACGTACGAGCCGAACCGCCTCAGCGGTCGCCCAATGACGGCGACCCTCGGCAAGGGGACGATCACCGCGCAGCTCTCGGTGACGCTCGAGCGCCGCGTCAGGGTCGAGCTCCGGGACCTCGCGATCCGGGCCATACCGCTGGAGACGGTGCTCGTGGACTACCTGTGTGAGGGCTACGCCGTCTCGGGGCCGCTCGACCTCACCGGCGCGCTCGCCTTCACGACGGCCGACGTGCTCAACACGCTGAACGGCCCCGGCACGCTCCGGATCGGCCCGGGCAAGGTCGTGGGCCGCCAGGCGCTGGCGCTCCTCGACGGCGTCGTCCGCCTGAGCGGCGGGATCACGGCGGTGCTCAAGGGCGAGGCGCCGAGCGACCTCTTCAGCGCGCCGCTGGATTTCGACTCGATCACCGGCACCTACACGGTCGCCGATGGCGTCGCGACGACACGCGACCTGACGTACACGAGCCGGAGGCTGAAGGCTCTCGTCACCGGCGACTACGGGCTCGCGACGGGAAGAATGAATCTGGACGTCGCGCTCACGACCGTGAGCGGCCAGATCAAGGCGAAGATCACCGGGACCTCGGCGTCGCCATCGCTCCGCATCGTCTCGGAATCGCTCGTGCCGACGGGGAAATCGGTCGAGCAGAGCATCAAGGATCTCCTGAAGCGCTTGCGCTGACGCGTCCGGTCAGCGCGCCCGCGCCATGTAGAGCTCGACCTCCTATAGCACGGCGCCGCGCCGGTGGCGGAGTCGGCCCGGAAATCCGCGAGGAGACCGTGCGCATCGGCGAGATGGTTCGGTCACAGCCTTCGACTCCGGTAGGGCCAACGGATTTCCTTGCCCGACCCCGCCACCGGCGTGGCGCGGATTTCCGGGCAGGCCCCCCACCGGCTGGCGCACGATTGCGCTAGCGCGACGCGCTGAAGCGGCCGCCGCCGAGCTTGCCGGCCTCGACCAGCCCGACGAAGAACGCGTAGAGATCCTCGTACTCGCGATAGCGGGCCTCGCCGAGCCGCGCGACCGTGTCGGCGCGCATCGCGCGGTACATCGCCAGACGCTCGCGCAGGATCCCCCGCCATTGGTCGGAGAGATCCTCGGCCTCGACGCCGACGAATCCCGCGCGGCCCAGCAGTGTCCGATAGCCCGCGAGCGTCTGGAGCGTGACCGCCGCCATCCACTCCGCCAGTCGCCGCCGCTCGCCGTCCCCGAGACCCGGCCGCGCGATCCAGTCGGTGAACGCGACGCGGCCCCCCGGGAGGAGCACGCGGCGCGTCTCGCGGAGCACCACCGCCTTGTCCGGCACGTGCAGCAGGGCCTCCTCGCTGATGCACACATCGAAGGCGCCCTCGGCGAAGGGGAGCGCCGTCGCGTCGGCCCGCACGATGCGCACGCGCGCGGCGAGGCCGACCATGGCCGTCAGCCGGGCGGCGCCCGCCGCGCGACCCGCGTTCAGCTCGACCGCGGTGACGCGGCAGCCGCGGCGGGACGCCAGGAAGCGGGCCGGACCCGCGAGGCCGGCGCACACGTCGAGCACCCGCGTGCCCGCGTCGATCCGCGCCAGGCGCGCCAGGGTGTCGACGGCCGCGAGGCCGCCATAGTGGTCCTGGTCCCAGAGGAACAGGTCGTCGGCGGTGAGCGGTCGCGGATCGGCGCCTCGCGCGCGGCGCGCGGCCGCGAGGACCTGCGCCTCGCTGATCGGGTGGCGGTCGTAGAAGTCGATGACGCCCATGGGTCGGTTGAAGCGTCCGGCCACCTATGATAAAAGCGTCTCGGTTTCACCACAGCCTGAGAGGGAGCCTCCATGAGCACCGTAGGGAAAGCCGGTCTCGAAGACATCGTCGTGTCGACGTCAGACATCTGCTTCATCGACGGACGCGAGGGCCGCCTCGTCTACCGCGGCTACGACGTCGACGACCTCGCCGCGCACGCCACCTTCGAGGAGGTCGTCTACCTCCTCTGGTTCGGCGCCCTGCCGACGAAGAAGGAGTACGACGCCTTCTACAAGTCGATCTCGTCCACGGCCGCGCGCCGGCTGCCGCCCAAGCTGATCGCGTTGCTGCGCACGCTGCCCAAGAAGACGACGCCGATGGAGGTGCTGCGCACCGGCGTCTCCGCGCTTTCCGCCTTCGACCCCGACGACGCCGTCCACTCGCGCGAGGCGGAGATCCGCAAGGCGACCCGGCTCACCGCGCAGATGCCCATGCTGGTGGCCGCCTGGGAGCGCATGCGCCGGGGCAAGCCGTTGTTGGCGCCGAACCCGAAGCTGAACCTGGCCGCGAACTTCCTCTGGATGATGTCGGGCAAGAAGCCCACCGACCTCGCCGTCAAGACGTTCGACGTCGCCCTGATCCTCCACGCAGACCACGAGTTCAACGCCTCGACGTTCGCGGCGCGCGTCACCGCCGCCACGCTCTCGGACATGTACTCGGCGATCACCTCGGCGATCGGCGCGCTCAAGGGGCCGCTCCACGGCGGCGCCAACGAGCAGGTGATGCTGATGGTGGAGAAGATCAAGGACCCGGCGAAGGCGGACGCGTGGATCCGCAAGGCGATCGCGGACAAGATGCGGCTCATGGGGTTCGGCCACCGCGTCTACCGGGTCGAGGACCCGCGGGCGAAGCACCTGCGCCGGCTCGCCACCGAGCTCGGCCGCGAGGTCGGCGACGAGAGCAAGGTCCAGATCCTGAACACGGTCGCTCGCGTCGTGACCGAGGAGAAGCACATCTACCCGAACGTCGATCTCTTCTCCGGCGCCGGCTACGCGGCCATGGGCATCTCGACCGACCAGTTCACGCCGATCTTCGCGATGAGCCGGGTCGCGGGCTGGGCGGCGCACGTCCTCGAGCAGCACGGCAACAACCGGCTGATCCGGCCGCGCGCCGAGTATACGGGCCCGACCAAAGTCGCGTACGTCCCGATGTCGCAGCGCTGAGGGCGCCGGCGCGATGGGCGCGCTCCGGGTAGGGATCGTCGGGGCACGCTTCGCCGCCGAGCTGCACGCGGTCAACTATCGCCCGCTCCGCCCCGCGCGCGCGGAGCTCACCGCCGTCTGCGCGCGCACCGAGTCGGACGCCCGCGCGTTCGCCGAGCGTCACGCGATCGCGCGCGTCTTCACCGATTACGCGAAGCTCGTCGAGTCGCCCGACGTGGACGTGGTGGACGTGTGCACGACGACCGACACGCACCACGAGATCGCGTGCGCTGCCGCGCGCGCCGGCAAGCACGTCATCGTCGAAAAGCCGCTGACCGGCTGGTTCTCCGAGGCCGACGAGCCGCGCGAGCGCATGCTCGAGGGGGCGCTGCGTCACGCCGACCTCGTCCTCGAAGCCGTCGCCAAGGCCGGCGTCACCCTCTGCTACGCGGAGGACTTCGTCTACGCCCCGCCGGTGACGAAGCTCAAGCGCCTCGCCGCGGCGGGCGACGGCACGATCCTCGAGCTGCGCGCCGAGGAGAGCCACTCGGGCTCCCACGCGGCCTACGCGCGTCGCTGGCAGACCGCGGGCGGCGGCTCGCTGCTCCGCATGGGCTCGCATCCGATCGGCGCCGTGCTCCACCTCAAGCACTGGGAGGGTACGCGCCGCGGCGGCCGGCCGATCCGCGCACGGTCCGTGCTCGCGGACGTGGCGCAGCTGACGAAGCTGCCGGCCCTCGGCGAGCGTCGCCGCTTCATGTCCACGGCCCAGGTCGACGTCGAGGACTGGGCGGTGGCCATCGTCACGTTCGACGACGGCACGAAGGCGACGATCCATTCGAACGACACGACCCTCGGCGGTGTCCGAAACGTCATCAGCGCGTACCTGACCAACGGCGTGATCCAGGCCAACATCAACCCGAACACCGCGGTCATGGCCTACGCGCCGGACGCGACCGTGTGGGGCGACGAGTACGTGACCGAGAAGGTCGAGACGAAGGCCGGCTGGCAGTTCCCGAGCCCCGAGGAGGACTGGATGCGGGGCTATCCGCAAGAGCTGGAAGACTTCGTCGATGCGATCCGAGAGGGGCGCGAGCCTGTCTCGGGCGCGGCGCTCGCCCGCGACGTCGTGGAGGTGATCTACGCCGGGTACCTCTCCGCGGCGACGGGGCGGCGCGTGGAGCTCGCGCGCGCATGATTCCGTTCACGAAGAGCCACGGCCTCGGCAACGACTACATCGTCATGTGCCGCGTGGATCTTCCGCACGATCTGTCCGAGACCGCCATCGCGCGCCTCTGCGACAGGAACTGGGGCATCGGCTCGGACGGTATCCTCCTGTTCGTTCCGAGTGCCCGCGCCGACTTCGGCCTGCGCATCTTCAACCCCGACGGCAGCGAGGCCGAGAAGTCCGGCAACGGTCTGCGCATCTTCGCCAAGTACCTCTGGGACCATGGCCACACGAAGGCGCCCACGTTCACGGTCGAGACGCCGGGCGGCATCGTGGAGTGCGCCTGCCACGTCACGCAGGGGCGCGTCG
>JBOHQB010000251.1:0-2650 GCA_050731995.1 Candidatus Rokuibacteriota bacterium | reverse complement strand
GCGTCTCCGCCAGCACGCCGGTGCCGCCGTAGCGCACGAGCTCGTCCACCGCCCAGCCCAGCGCCGGGTTCGCTGTGATGCCGGAGTTGCCGTCCGAGCCGCCGCAGTTCGTCGCCAGCACGATCTCCGAGATCGGCTGCTTCGTGCGCGTCGCGGCATCGGCGACGGGCAGCAGCTTCGCGACCTCCGCCGCCGCCCGGTCGACCGTCTTCCGGATGCCCCCCGCCTCCTGGATGTTGACGAGGAAGGGCTTCCGCTCCGGGTGGCCGGGCGCGGCCATCCGCTGGCGCTCCACCATCACGGCAGCCTGGTTCGTCTCGCACCCGAGACCGACCAGGATGTAGGCGGCAACGTTCGGGTGCTTTGCGTACCCGGCGAGCACGCGCTGCAGCGCCATGTGGTCCTCGCCGAACAGCTTCGTGCCGCAGCCCGACTTGTGGGTGATCGCCAGTACGCCGTCGACGTTCGGATAGTCGCGCTGCACGTCGCGGAACTTGTCCTTCACGAACTGACTGACCGACGCCGAGCAGTTGACGCCGGAGACGATCGCCACGTAGTTGCGCGTGCCCACGCGCCCGTCCTCGCGCTTGTAACCGTCGAAGTGACGCATCCGGTCGGGCGGATACATCTCCACCGGTCTTACGTCCACGCCGATCTCGTAGCGGTCGGCGGACAGCTCGCCGATGTCAAGGTTGTGGCTGTGAACGTGGTCGCCGACCGCGATATCGCGCGTCGCGAAGCCGATCACCTGCCCGTAGCGGCGCACCGGGGCGCCGGTCGCCACCGTCTTGCGCGCGACCTTGTGGCCGGGCCGGATGTCCTGGCTGACCTCGATGCGTACACCACCGTCCTCGAGGACGGTGCCGGCGGGCAGCTCGGCCTTCGCGACGGCCACGTCGTCCTCGGGGCGCAGCACGATGGCGCGTTCGGTCAGCGCATAGGTGGGCATGACGATCCTCCGGGTCTCACTATACCGGATCGGGTCGCTTGATGGTGAGGACGGCGGGCGGCTCCGTCTCGAGCTGGATCGTCGTGTGGTCGATGCCGAAGCGGGCGTGGAGCACGGCGTGCAGCTCGCCCAGGAGCCGCTCGCTCTCGCGCACGTCCTCGACGACGACGTGGGCGCTCATCGCCTCGCGCCCCGACGTAAGCGTCCACACGTGCAGGTCGTGGACGCGCCGGACACCCCCGACGCGCGCCATCGCCGCCTCGATCTCGCCCACCTCCAGGTGCGGCGGCGTCCCTTCGAGCAGCACGTTGACGGCCTGCTTGAGCAGGGCCCACGCGCGCAGCACGATCAGTGTCGCGAGCGCGCCGCTCACGATCGGGTCGATCGGCGTCCACCCGGTCGCGATCACGAGGGCGCCGGCGGCGATGACCGCCACCGAGCCGAGCGCGTCGCCGAGCACGTCGAGGTAGGCGGCGGCGACGGTGAGGCTCTGCGCGCTCGCCTGACGGAGCAGCGCGGCGCACGCGAGGTTGACGCCGAGGCCGAGAGCGCCGACGACGAGCATCGGGCCGGCCGTGAGCTCGACGGGCGCGTGCAGGCGCCGGACCGCCTCGACGAGGATGCCACCCGCCACGAAGAGCGGCACCACCGCGGTCACGAGGGCGGCGAGGATCTCGGCGCGGTAGTAGCCGTAGGTCTTGGCGGGCGTCGGCGGGCGCGCGGCGAGCCACGTCGCGAAGAGCGCGAGGGCGAGCGCGCCCGCGTCGCCGAGCATGTGGGCGGCGTCGGCGAGGAGCGACAGGCTCCCGGCCCAGAAGCCCGCGACCGCCTCGACGACGCAGTACGCGAGGGTGAGGGCGAGCGCCCAGCGCAGCCGGGTGCGCGCCGGCGCCGCGGCGGTGCGCCGGTCGCCGCCGGAGACGTGCATGGCGCGGATCGTATCAGGTAGACTCGGACCGTGCACCGCGACCGCGAGGTTTTCCTCGACGACCGGCGCTTCCACTACACGGAGTGGGGCGACCCGATGGCCGACTCGGTCCTCCTTCTCCACGGCCTCACCGGCCACGCGCGCTCCTGGGACGACGAGGCGCGCGCGCTCGCGAAGACCTGGCACGTCGTCGCGCTCGACCAGCGGGGTCACGGCGACTCGGCGCCGGCGCCCGACGGCGACTACACGACGCCCGCGCTCGCGGGCGACCTCGCGGCGTTCGTGGACGCGCTCGGCCTCGAGCCCGCGCGGATCGTCGCGCTCTCGATGGGCGGACGCGTCGCGATGGCCTATGCGGGGACCCATCCAAGCGGCGTCGACCGGCTCGTCGTCGTGGACATCGGTCCGGAGGTCGCGGCCGCGGGACGGGCGCGCGTGGGCGCGATGATGGCCCACGCCCCCGAACGGTTCGCGACGCTCGAGGAGGCTCTAGCGCTGTCGCGCGCGAACAATCCGCGCTACACGGAAGCGATGCTGCGGCATCGTGTGACCCACGCGCTGCGTCCGCTGCCCGACGGCGGGTTCACCTGGAAGTACGACAAGGCGCTGCGCGACCAGGTTCGCGAGGGGCGCTGGCGGGATCCCGTGGATCTCTGGCCGCTCTGGCGCGCGATCACCTGTCCGGTCCTGATCGTCCGCGGCGCCGAGTCGGACGTCCTCTCGCCGGAGATCGCCAAGCGGATGCTGCAGGAGCAGCCGCTGGCGAGGCTCGT
>JBOHQB010000250.1:0-12942 GCA_050731995.1 Candidatus Rokuibacteriota bacterium | reverse complement strand
ACGGTGGGGATGCCCCTCGCCTCAGCCTGCGCCGCGTCGTGGATACTCCACGACGTGCAGGACCCTCAGTCCGCGGAGCCTGTCAGGAGGACGTCGGCGTTGGCGACGATCTCGTCGATCTGTGCCGAGGGGATGGAGGCGCCCGGTTTCGTCCAGCGATGGATAGTCGCGCCGCCCGCGTGCGCGGCGAGCAGCTCCGCGACGGTTCCGAGGAGCACCGAGGCATTGGGCTTGGAGTTGTCGAGCACGCCGATCCGCAGGCCGGCGAGGCTGCGGCGACGGAGCGCCAGGGCGCGCACCACCTGGTCCGACATCGCGAGCGGGCTCAGGACGTTCATCTATATGGGCCGTCCGCGAGTATAGCGCCGCCACGGCATCGCCGCGAGGGCCGCGGCCGCCACGATCACCGTGGCGCCCACGAAGGCCTCGGCGAACGCACGATCGAAGCCCACCGTGCCGCGGCGCCAGGCCACCAGCTGGGCGAACACGGCGACTCCCGCGACGATGCCGAGCGTGCGCGCCAGGAAGCTCACGCCGCCGGCCGCGCCCTGCTGCGACGGGGAAAACTCCGTCATGATCGCGGCCATGTTGGGCACCTGGAAGAAACCGACGCCGAAGCCCGCGACGAAGAGCGCCGCGCCGGTGAAGGCGAGCGGGGTGGTGGCCGTCGCGCCGCTCAGGAAGCCTAGCCCCACCGCCTCGATCGCGAGCCCGAGCGCCATGGGTACGCGGGCGCCGACGCGATCGGCGAGGCGCCCGGCCGGTAGCGCGGCGACGGCCGTGCCGAGCGGCGTCAGCACGAACAGCAGGCTCGCGGCGCCCGCCGAGAGGCCGCGGCTGAGGATCAGGTGAAAGGGCGCCAGCAGCCAGACCGCGAAGATACCCGCGTTCGCGAGGAACGCGAGGATGGAGGCCCGGAGCACCCGACCGCGGGGCATGTCGCCCGCGGCGACGAGCCGCGGCTTGGCCGCCCGGCCCTCGACGCGTAGCGCGAGCGCCCAGACCAGCACGGCGAGCGCGCACGGCACGCGAGCCCAGAAGATCGCGCGCCACCCCGCGACCTCGATCAGCAGGCCCGCGAGCAGCGGACCCGCGGTGAAGCCGACACCGATCCCCGCGTTGATGAAGCCGAGCGCGCGGCCCCGAGCCGCCGCGGGTACGCCCAGGGTGCCGAGGCCGGGCGCCGTCCCGTAGACGAAGCCGCCGCCGAGTCCCTGCACCATCCGGGCGACGAGCAACCAGCCGAACGTCGGCGCGCACGCGCCGAGGATGAAGGCTGCGGCGCTGAGCGCCAGACCCGCTCTGAAGACAGGCGCGTGGCCGAGCCGATCGGCCGCGGCGCCGCCGACGAACGCCATGACCGCGTAGGTGCCGACGTAGCAGATGATGACCCACCGCATCGACTCGGGCGGAACCGCGAACGCCGCCGCCATCGCCGGGAACGCCACGTTGACGACGGAGTCGAGCGAGACGACCAAGGCGCCGGCGGCGGCGAGCCCACGGACCATTCGGCCCGTATCATGGCACGTGACCCCCGCCCGGGCTTGCGGTTCTCGCGCCTTCCGGGGTACAAGAGGCGCGGCATGAATCCGGCCCCGGGCGCCACCGCCGACATCTCCGTCAAGGTGACCGACGCGCACACCGCGCACGCGATGGGCAACACGGGCACGCACGTCTTCGCGACGCCGTTCCTCGTCGGCCTGCTCGAGTCCGCCGCCGGCGCCGTGCTCCAGCCGCACCTGCCCCCGGGCGCCGGCACCGTGGGCACGATGATCGAGATGAAGCATCTCGCGGCAACGCCCGTCGGCATGACGGTGCGCGCCACGGCGACGCTGCTCGAGACCGACGGCCGGCGCTACCTCTTCGCCGTCGAGGCGTGGGACGACAAGGACAAGGTCGCGGAGGGACGCCACGAGCGGTTCGTCGTCCCGGACATGCAGAAGTTCCTCGCGCGCGCGATGACGAAGATGCGGGGCTGAGGCCGATGCCGATCCAGATCAACAAGGCGGTCGTCGGCAAGGAGCTCCCACCGTTCGCGGTGACGGTCGAGCGGGGGAAGATCAAGGAGTTCGCGCGCGCGATCGGCGACCCGAACCCCTGCTACCTCGACGATCGGGTCGGCGCGGCGTCCGAGTGGGGCGACGTCATCGCGCCGCCGACGTTCGCGATCACCTTCCGCGACGAGGGAGCGGACACCGGCGCGCTGCTGCGCGAGCTGGGCACCGACATCTCGCGCGTGCTCCACGGCGAGCAGGAGTTCGAGCTCCACCGGCCCATTCGGCCCGGCGAGACGTATCTCTGCCGCGGGAAGGTCACCGACATCTACGAGAAGACGGGCAAGAGCGGCGCGATGGCCTTTGTCGTCCGCGAGACGGCCGTCACCGACCGGGCGAACGAGCTCGTCGCCACCCTCCGCCACATCACCGTCATCCGGCTCTAGCGAGAGCGCATGGGGGCGCGATGAAGTACGCCAGGCTCTATTTCGAGGACGTGACGGTTGGCGCCGAGCTGCCGCCGCTCGTGAAGGGGCCCATCCAGCAGATCCAGCTCACGCGCTACGCCGGCGCCTCGGGCGACTTCAACCCGATCCACCAGGACGACGAGTTCGCCAAGGCCGCCGGCATGGGCGGCGTCTTCGCCCACGGGATGCTCTCGATGGGCTTCGTCGCGCAGGCGCTCACCGATTGGGCCGGCGCCGGCAGCGTGCGCAAGCTGGGGGTCCGGTTCGCCGGGCTCGTCCGGCTGAAGGACACGGTCACGTGCCGGGGGCGCGTCCTCGAGAAGACCTCGAAGGCCGACGCGCACACGGTCGAGCTGGAGGTCTGGGCGGAGAACGGCAAGGGCGACAAGGTCGTCACCGGCAGGGCCACGCTCTCCCTGCC
Source organism: Candidatus Rokuibacteriota bacterium (assembly GCA_050731995.1). Classification (GTDB taxonomy): domain Bacteria; phylum Methylomirabilota; class Methylomirabilia; order Rokubacteriales; family CSP1-6; genus JBOHQB01. The sequence goes on along the minus strand of JBOHQB010000250.1, from coordinate 10,060 downwards.
CTCGCGAGCCTGAGGCCCGGCGCGCGCCGATGTTCGAGCTCCTCCGCTCGCTCTTGCGTCCCCTCCGGCCGACCGGGCCGCAGGAGTCGATCGTCATCTTCACGACCGCCGACCGCGTGATCACGCAGGACGGCGTGACCCGCGAGGGCGGCGCCTGGCGCATCGAGGCGGCGGAGGCCCGAACCGTACGCCTCTTCGAGATCGCCGGCCGCGAGATCGAGCTGGCGACGCTCACCTACTCGGCGCAGCTCCGGACGCAGGACGCGCGAGGCGGCGTGTACCTCGAGATGTGGTGCCGGCTACCCGGCCGCGGCGAGTTCTTCTCGCGCGACCTCGCCCACAAGGTGGCGGGGACGAACGACTGGGCGTCGTACGAGACGCCGTTCCATCTACGCCGCGGCCAGGTCGTGGACCTGATCAAGCTCAACATCGTGCTCGAGGGACCGGGAACGCTCTGGGTGCGCGACGTCCAGCTCTTCCGCACCCCGCTCGGCTAGCCGCGCGGCATCTCCCCGCGCGCGGCGACCCACTCGCGGAGCGCCTCGCGCGTCGAGGGGAACGCGAGCGCGTCCCACGGGATCTCGCGCGGCGCGCGCCACTCGACGAGGTCGTTCTCCTCGCAGGGCGTGAGCGTGCCGCCGAGCACGCGCGCGCGGTAGATGATGATGATGGGCGCCGCCGGGTACGAGTAGACGGCGTGGAGGCCCGTCAGGTCCACGTTCAGCCCCGTCTCCTCGAATGTCTCGCGCAGCGCGGCGTCGGGCACTGACTCGCCGAAGTCCACGAAGCCTCCCGGGAAGGTCCAGAGTCCCCGCCCGGGGTTGATCGTGCGCCGCGTCAGGAGCACGCGGCCGCCCTGCTCGGGGAGCGTGCCGGCGACGACCTTGGGGTTGAGGTAGAACACGAAGCGGCAGCGCGCGCAGACCGCCTGCTCGCGATGGTCGGGCGGCACGGGCTCCCGGGCGAGGGCGGAGCCGCAGAGCGGACAGTACCGCGCGGTGTCCGGTGTGAGCATGCGGTGCGCGTGCGCGTCCGTCATGATGCGCGTCGGCGCGCTCAGCGTCCGCTCGCGAGCGACTCGGCCTCGTCGAACTCGTTGCCGGCGAGCTGCTTCAGCCCCGTGCGGTCGTACACGTGACCGAGCAGCAGGTGCAGGGTCGCCTCGTCCGGGTACTGGGCGATGCCGGCGACGAGCTCGCGGCGGGCGTCGGCGTAGAGCCCCTCCTGGAAGAGGAGCCCGGCGCGCATGAGGGCGAGCGTGCTCGCCGGATAGCCGCGCGCCGTCTCGGGCGTCAGCACCGCGAGTCCCTCGCGTACGCGCCGCGCGTCGTCGACGCCCAGGACCTCGAACTGCTGGCGCAGGACACCGTGTTCCTTCGTCTCGAGCTCGAGCGTGTACTTGGCCCCGGCCACGAGCGCCGGGCCCGTGTAGGCGAGCGGCTTGCGCTCGATGTCCGTCTGCTGCCACGCGGAGCCCTGCGGGCCGATCACGCGGACGGTGTAGCGCAGCCGGTCGGAACCCATCCACTCGATCGTCAGCGGCGCGCCGGCGACCACGAGCGTCTCGCGCGGCGCCAGGATCACCGGCGGCTGCGGCCGCACCGAGCGGACCGAGAGCGACTGGTACGTCTTCTCCCGCTGCTGGCCGAGCAGGAAGTTGGTGACGTTGCCGAGGACCGCCTTGGCCCGATCGGTCGCCGCGCCATCGGCCTTGACATCCACCTTGAAGGGCGAGTTGCCGCTGGTGACGAGCTGCGTGCCGCGCCCGCCGGTGAAGACGAGGACGGCGCGGCCGTCCCCCGTGACACGCACCTGATCGCCGGCGCGGAGCGCCTGCAACGGCTTCGGGGCGACCCAGTCCGCGTCGCCGGCCGTGCGCACGTGGACCTGCCCCCGCCGGGTCTGGATCTCGGTGAGCACCGCCACGGCGTCCTGCGCCCACGCCGCCGTCGTGGAGAAAAGCACCAGTGCCGCCGTCAGCCACCCAAAGCGTCGCATCGTCTTCACCTGCCTCCCGTGGGGTGCCCGTCGGGCTCGAGGGCCAGCACCTCGTAGACCCGCACCTTCTCCACCCGTCCCTTGACCTTCTGGGGCCCGCAGTCGCGGGCCTTCACGCGGTCGCCGACCGCCGCGAAGGTCTCCTCTGTCACAAGGATCGTCGTTCCCAGGTCCTTATTCAATCCCTCCACCCGCGAACCCACGTTCACCACGTCGCCGATCACCGTGTACTTGATCCGGTCGGTTCCGCCCACGTTGCCGGCGAAGACCTGGCCCGTGTGCACGCCGATGCCCATCTCGAGCCGGGGCAGGCCCGCCGCCTCCCACTTGACGTTGAGCGCGGCGAGCGCGCGGTCCATGGCGCAGGCGCTCTGCACGGCGTGCAGCGCGTGGTCGGGGTCGTGCATCGGCGCGCCGAACAGGGCCATCACAGCGTCGCCGATGAAATCGTTGATCGTGCCCCGGTGGGCGAAGATCGCCGTCGTCATCGCGTCGAAGTACTCGTTGAGGTGGGCGGCCATCGCCTCCGGATCCATCTTCTCCGACAGCGTGGTGAAGCCGCGGAGGTCGGAGAAGAGGACGGAGATCTCACGCCGCTCGCCCTTGAGGCTCGGCGCGTCCGCGATGACGTGCTCCATCACGTCCTTGGAGATGTAGCGGCTGAACGAATCGCGGAAGCGACGGCGGGCGAGCGCGTCGGTGCCGAAGCCCATCACGCACGTGGCGAGCACGGGCAGCACGAAGTCCACCCAGTAGCCGCCCCGGTCGAAGGCGTAGTAGCTCGCGGGCACGCCGACGAGCAGGGCACCGCCGACACACGCGAGCGTGCCGACGAGCGGGCGCGTCGCCTGGAGCATAACGCCCGCCACGAGCACGACGACGGCGTCCACCGTGAGGCCCCAGACCCAGTTCGACGGCTGGATGAAGCGCCGTCCGGCGAGCATGTGGACGACGTTCGCGTGCACTTCGACGCCCGGCATCTTCCCGTGCGGCGTCGGGTATTCGTCCCGGCTGTCGGTCCAGGTGCCACCGATCAGGACGACCCGCCCGCGGAGCGGGTTGTCCTCGGCGATCGGGGCGGCCGGGTCGGCGAGCTCGGCGATCCGGTCGCTCGGGATCGTGAAGAAGCTCGACTTTCCTCCGACATAGTTGATCGTCCACTCGGTCGCCGGTGTCACGCGGACCGGCAGAACACCGGCCGGCTCGAACGGCCGGCCCGGCCGCGAGAGCGGAATCGGCAACGGCACATTCGCCGCAATCGCGGCGGCCAGCCGCTCGGGATCCAGGCCACCGAGCCGCGCCGCCACGGCGAGGCCGAGCACGGGCTTCGGAGGCTCCCCCTTGACGGGCGCGACGAGCGGCTCGACCCGGCGCACGATTCCGTCGGGGTCCTGCGCGACCATCGGCGATCCCTGGATCACCGCCTTGATGATCGCGGGCGTGCCGAGCGGGCCGCTGCCGGGAACGAGCGGACCCGCGACGACGACGCGGCTGGTTCCGTCGTCGGCGAAGTCGAGCATCGCCTGGGCGAGCGCCCGGTCCTCCGCCTCCGTCGTCGGCGACGCGAAGGTGACGTCGAAGCCGACCACGGCGGCGCCGCTCCGCTGAAGGCCTCGCACCAGGCGCGCCAGGTACTCACGCGGGAGCGGCTGGCGGCCGCCCAGTCCATCGAAGGCCGTGTCGTCAATCGCCACGATGACGACGTCGGACGGGTGCTGCTGGCCCCGGATCGCCTGGAGCAGGTCGAGCCCGCGCGCCTGCCACCCCTCTAGGAATCCGAGCGCCGACAGGGCGGTGACGAACAGACTCGACGTCAGGCCGACCGCCCAGAGCTGGAGCAGGCGGCTCCGGCGCGCGCGCCACCAGGCGGCGAGCTTCACCGCCGCACCTTCGCCAGCGGCAGCGCCCCCTCCAGCTCGCCCTTCATCACCGGGTGCTGGTTGCCGCCGACGGCGAGATCGGGCAGCTCCAGCGAGACCTCGTTCGTGCGCGACGCTGTGACGATCGCGCGCCCCCTCGAGCGCGTGAGCCGCTCGAGGAAGAGGTCGTCCACCGAGCCGGCGCGCGTCTTCTTCGACGTGAAGGTCCGCCCGCCGGCGCCGCCCGAGTAGCACGCGTCGAGGAACGCGACGACCCGCTCGGCCTCGATGCGGCTGAAGATCGTCTGCAGCTCGTCCATCGGCAGGGCGCTCGAGTCGAGGTCGTCGGGGTCGGCGTCGGCCGGGATCAGGTACTTCGCCAGCCCGTCCCGCTCCATCCCGCGCGTGTCCACCTCGGGGGCGCCGTGGCCGGCGAAGAAGATCAGTACCGTGTCGTCCTTTTGCGCCGAGCGGCCGAGGAAGGTGCCGAGCGCCCACTTGACGCGCTCGCCGCGCCGCACCATCGCGATCGCCAGGTCGCGCGTGAGCCGGATCTCGCGCCCGGTGCCCGCGGCGAAGATGTACTGGTCGTTCTCGATCCGCACGAGATCGTAGGCGCCGTCGCTGCGGATCCAGCGGTCGCCGATCTGGTAGGTCGGGCGCTCGGCGGGAGGCGCCTGGGCGCCGGCCGCCGGCGCCAGGAGTACGACGGCCATCAGTGCGCGAACGAAGGCCGCTCTCAACGATCCCTCCCCGGATCAGGATAGTAGTAAAGACTCGGGTTCACAAACTACGTTTACAATGACGCGCCGGGAGCCAACCCGATGAAAATCAATCGACAGCGGCTCGAAGGCTCGATTCTGGAGCTCGGACGGATCGGCGAGACGCCGCGCGGCGGACTGACGCGGCTCGCCCTCACCGACGACGACAAGCGCGCCCGCGACCAGATGGTGCGCTGGATGCGTGCCGCGGGGCTCCGGGTCAGCGTCGACCAGATGGGCAACATCTTCGGCGAGCGGCCCGGCGCCGAGCCGCTCCCCCCGGTGATGGTCGGCTCGCACGTGGACTCGGTGCCGACGGGCGGTAAGTACGACGGCCAGCTCGGGGTGCTCTGCGGCCTCGAGGCCGTTCGCGCCCTGGACGACGCGCGCGCGCGCACGCGGCATCCCGTCACGCTCGTGATCTTCACCAACGAGGAGGGCGCCCGCTTCCAGCCGGCGATGATCGCGAGCGGCGTGCTGGCGGGCAAGATCGCGCTCGAGGACGCCTATAACGCCCGCGACAAGGACGGCGTGCGGCTCGGCGACGAGCTCGAGCGCATCGGCTATCTCGGGAGCGAGCCGTGCATCCCGCGCCCGTTCCGCGCATACCTCGAGCTGCACATCGAGCAGGGCCCGGCGCTGGAGGAGGAAGGACTCTCCGTCGGCGTCGTGGACGGCATCGTGGCGATCTCCTGGTCGCGGCTGACGCTCCACGGCGTCCAGGACCACGCGGGTCCGACGCCGATGCGGATCCGTCACGATGCGCTCGTCGCCGCAGCCGACGTCGTGTCGGGCGCGCGCCGTCTCGCGCGTGAGATCGGCGGCGACCTCGTGACCACTGTCGGCAACCTCACCGTCCACCCAAACATCGTCAACGCGATTCCCGGCCGCGTGACGCTCTCGATCGACGTGCGCGACCCGCGCGGCGAGACGCTCGACCGGGCCCTGCCGATGCTGGACCGGCTCGTGCGGGACGCGTGCGCGCGTGAGGGCGTGACGTACGAGCTCGACCACTACTGGCGCGTGCCCTACACGCCGTTCGCGCCGGACGTCGTCGCCGCGGTCGAGCGGGCCGCCAGGGCCACGGGCGCCGGCTACCGCCACATCCTGTCTGGCGCCGGGCACGACGCCCAGTACATGGCGGCCATTGGACCGGCCGGAATGATCTTCGTGCCGTCGCGGGGCGGGCGCAGCCACTGCGAGGAGGAGTTCACGGCGATGGACGACATCGAGCACGGCGCGAACACACTCCTCGGCGTGGTCGCCGAGCTCGCCGGCCGCGCTTGACTCAGACGCGCAGGAGGACCAGCACGGCGACCGACGCCGAGAGGTTGTTGACGGCGTGCGCCGCGATGCCGGGCAGCACGCTTCCGGAGCGCTCGAACGCCCACGCCCAGAGCATGCCGCTCGTGAACACCGAGAGGAACCCGACCACGCCGTAGCCGTGGAGCGCGGCGAAGATGAGCGCGCTCGCGGCCGCCGCGACCGGCAGGCCGAGCCGGACACGGAGGGTGCCGTACAGCAGGCCGCGAAAACCGAGCTCCTCGACGACGGGCGCGGCGACGACCGCGCCCACGACGCTCGCCGTCGCGACGCTCGCGCGACCCCACGCGAGATCCGGGTCGAACCATTCGGTCCAGTGAGCCGCGAGTCCCGACGCGTCGCAGCCCAGCGCGAGGAGGACATCGACAAGGAGACCCGCCGCCACGAGGGCAGCGGTCCAGAGCGCCAGAGGCGCCCAGCCGCCGCGCGCCGGGACCAGGCCGAGCGCGTGCGTGAGCGTCGTCGCTTCGGAGCGGGCGAGCCGGTGCGCGAGCCAGACGAGCGGCAGCGCGGGCAGCAGGACGGCCGCGACCTCGAGCCACGGGCCGCGCCCCGTGAAGAGCAGCCCGAGCGTGACGACGACGCCGGCGCCGGCGCCACGGATGACGACGTGGAGCCCCTGGCCCACCCGCCACGGCGCCGGAACCACGGCGTCGGCCACCCGCGCGCCCAGCCAGCGGCGCCGACGACGCCGCACCAGCGCCAAGACGGCGAGCGCACCGGCCGCGACGAGTCCCAGCTGCAGCGCCAGCAGGGCGCGCGTCGTCAGGAGCAGCGGCGCGGTGCGCGCGCGCGCGCGCGCCGCGATCTCGGCGAGCCACGGCCTGTCCCCGGCGCGCACGGCGAGTCGCTGCGCCAGCCGGTCGCGAAACCACCCAGGCTCGAGCCGGCGCTCGAGCATCTCGCGGAGCGCCCCGCTCGGCGCCCGTGGGGGAGCGGGAGCGAGATACGCCGCCTCGAGCAGTGCGGCCGCCGCCTCGAGCTGTCCGGCCGCCCGCCACTCGGCGATCGATCGTCGCGCCCGGTCGAGGCCGCCCGCCTCGGCCTCGAGAATGGCGAGCCGCACTCGCACGCCGGGATCGGGCGATACCGCGGCGAGCTCGGCGTACCAGTCGATCGCCTGCGCGAGGTCCCGGGCGGACTCGGTCAGCGTGATCTGGTAGAGCCGCCGCTCCCAGGCCGACGCGTGCTCGAGCGCCCAGTCCACGTCGAGCGTCTGGCCGACGATGAGCGCGAGCGCGCGCTCGGGATTCGCGACGCGCGCGAGGCGGGGCTCCGTGAGCCACGCGTGGCCGAACACGCCGAGGAATCCCGCGAGCGCGAGGGCGGACAGCCCGGTAAGGAGCGCCGAGCGACGCACGCGCGCGCGCTACTCGGCCGGCCGCAGCGCGTCCCCCGTCACCCACGGGATGACGGGGGACTCACGCCGGAGCCGCAGGTGTGCCACGACCGGAAGGTGATCCGAGGCCACGCGCGCCAGTCGGCTCTGGTGCACACGGAGCTCGTCGGCTTCGAGCTCCGCGTCCCAGTAGATGCGGTCGAGCTTGAAGAGCGGGAACGGCGCGGGGTGAGTCCGGCGCAGGCGTCGCCTCGGCGAGCGGAACTCGCGCCGGAGCCGGCGCGTGACCGGCCCCGGATGCCACTCGTTGAAATCCCCGAGGAGGACGCGCGGCCCCCCGCCGCCGCCGGCGCACAGGAAGCGCCCCAGCAGTTCCACCTGGGCGCGACGCTCGCGGAACGCGAGGCCGAAGTGCGCGTTGAAGACGCGTACCGGCCGGTCGCCGGCGGCCACATCCACGCGCAGCGCGCCGCGCGGCTCGCGCGCGCCGTGTGAGAGGTCGCAGCGCGCGGTGCCGAGCACCGGCAGCCGCGTGAGGACGGCGTTGCCGTACGTCCCCTCACCCCAGGCGCGTGCGTCGCCCATCACCAGCGTCATGCCGAGCGCCTGCGCCAGGGACTCGGCCTGATCGGTGTGCATCCCTCCCGGATCGCGCACGACCTCCTGGAGGGCCACGACATCGGCGCGGGTCTCGGTGATGATCGCGGCGATCCGGTCGAGGTCGAGCCGCAGGTCGAGACCCACCCCCCGGTGGATGTTGTACGAGACGACGACGATCGGCGTCACGCGGCGTGCTCGGCCTGGTACCCGAGGAAGTACGGGTACAGCTGAACCGGATGCGTGAGCGGCGTCGGCAGCCGCGCGCTCCCACCGCTGACAATCCCCCGTCGCCCGCCGGCCTGGCTCGCCTCGACCCAGGCGGCGTCGCCGCCGCGCGGGAAATGGACGTCGCCGCCGCGCCGGCGGTCGTGGTAGTGGAAACCCGGAATGTCGGGCCGCACGCCGTACATCGCGGCCATCTGGAACGCGGGCGTCGAGGTGGGCAGTCCCACGCTCATCGGCTCGAATCGCAGCGTCCCGTCGGCCAGGAGCGCGCGGAGGAACGGCGCGTGCCCCGCGGCGAGCCCCTCCCGGAGCGCGACGCGCGAGAGACCGTCGATCTGCACGATGAGGAGCCGGCGCGCGCCCGCGCTCGGCGCCCGGCCGAGGCGGAGGCGGCGGATCAATCGGTCGAGGAGGCGCTGGGCCGACAGCGCCAGGTCGTTGAGAGGCATGCGCGATTTCATTGTACTATCCGTCTCGCCGTGGAGAGCGCGGTCGCCGTGCATCCGATCGTCGCCGCCGTGCGGCGGTTCGTGGACGACGAGGTCCGGCCCGTCGTGCGCGACCTCGAGCACGCCGACGTCTATCCGCACGCGCTCGTCGCGCGCATGCGCGAGCTCGGCCTCTTCGGCGCCCTCGTGCCGCATGACTACGGCGGCCTCGGCCTCGAAGTCACGACCTACGCGCGCGTGATCGAGGAGCTCTGCCGCGGCTGGATGTCGCTCGCCGGCGTGATCAACAGCCACACGATGGCGGCGTTGATCGTCCTGCGTCACGGCACGGAGGAGCAGCGCGCCCGCCTGCTGCCGCGCTTCGCGCGCGGCGACGCGCGCGGCGGTCTCTGCCTCACCGAGCCCCACGCCGGCTCGGACGTGCAGGCGATCCGGACGCGCGCCGAGCGGCGCGGCGACGGCTGGATGCTGAACGGGACCAAGATGTTCGTCACCAATGGGCGCGAGGGCAACACCTTCGCGCTGCTCGCGCTCACGGACGCGCGGACAGAGCCGCGGCACCTCGGCATGTCGTGCTTCATCGTCGAGAAGGGCCACCCGGGGCTGCGCGTGGCGAAGTCCATCGCCAAGCTCGGCTACAAGGGCGTGGACACGGCCGAGCTGGTGTTCGAAGACTTCCCGGTTCCGGCCGCGAACCTCGTCGGCGGGGTCGCCGGGCGCGGCTTCCGCCATGTGATGGACGGCCTCGAGGCCGGCCGCATCAACATCGCCGCGCGCGCGGTCGGCGTCGCCCAGGCGGCGTACGAGGAGACTCTGCAGAGCGCGGCCGCGAGCGCCGCCTCCGCGCCGCCGGCGCTCGCCGACATGGCGGCGCGGCTCGAGGCGGCCCGCCTCCTCACCTACTGGGCGGCCGGGATGAAGGACCGCGGCGAGCGCTGTGATCTCGAGGCCGGCATGGCGAAGCTCCACGCCTCGGAGACGGCCCACGCCCTCGCGCGCGCCGCGCTCGGCATCGCCGGCCCCGCCGGCCTCGGCGCCGACCGCGACCTCGAACGGTACTACCGCGACACGCCGCTCATGATCATCGGCGAGGGCACGAACGAGATCCAGCGAATGCTCATCGCGCGGCAGCTGGTCGCGCGCCACGGCGAGCGCGGGGGCGGACTCGTGACGCGGGACGGCGAGCCGGTCGAGCGCCGCGAGATGGTCCTCGCGGTTCGGCGGTTCGTGGAGAAGGCGGTGACGCCCGTCGCCCAGGAGCTCGACGTCCGCGGCGCCTTCCCCGACTCGCTCCTCGCCGGACTCGCCGAGCTCGGTGTCCTCGGCGCGCTCGTGCCACAAGATGCGGGCGGCCTCGGCGTGGACGCCGCGACCTGGGCGATGCTCGTCGAGGAAGTCGCGCGCGGCTCGGCGACGCTCGCGCTGGTCGTCGTCGTGCACACCGTGGCCGCGTGCCTGATCGCGCGTCTGGGCTCCCCGGGCCAGCGCGCGCGACTGCTCGGCCCG
>JBOHQB010000249.1:0-5486 GCA_050731995.1 Candidatus Rokuibacteriota bacterium | reverse complement strand
GCGAGTTCGTGCGTCGCTGCCGTACGCCCCTCCTGCTGCAGCCCGGCACCGACAAGCCGCATCCGGCGGAGACGAGCGCCGAGATTGCCCGCCTCGCACCCGACCTCGAGATCCAGAAGGACTGGCGTGGCCCAACGCATCTCGCCGAATCGATCCGCCGAGTCACCGAGTTCCTGACGCGCCACACGCCGGCGGCATGAACGACGCGCTGACCGCGCAGACCGTCGAGCTGCTGCAGCAGCTCATCCGCAACCGTTGCGTGAACGACGGCTCCGTCGCCTCCGGCCAGGAGGTGCGCACCAGCGACGTGCTGCGCGCCTATCTCGAGGGCAGCGGCCTCGACATCGAGGTCTACCAGCCCGACGGGGCGCCGGGGCGTGCGAGCCTCGTGGCCCGCATCGAGGGGACGGATCCGGCCGCGCCCACGCTCTGCCTGATGGGCCACACCGACGTGGTGCCCGTGACCCCCGAGCACTGGACGCGCGATCCCTTCGGCGGCGAGCTCGTCAACGGTGAGGTATGGGGTCGGGGCGCCGTCGACATGCTGAACCTCACCGCGTCCCAGGCCGTCGCCCTCAAAGAGCTGGCCCGGCGCGGTTGGCGGCCGCGCGGGACCCTGGTCTACCTGGCGTGCGCTGACGAGGAGGCCGGCGGCGCGCTCGGCGCCGGTCACGTGTGCAAGCGGCACTGGGACGCGCTGAGCGCGGATTACTTGTTGACCGAGAACGGCGGCCTCGTCAGCGCGCACGGTGGCGAGCTGAACGTCACCGTGCACGTCGGCGAGAAAGGAGTGGCCTGGCGCCGGCTGCGCGTCACGGGCACGCCCGGGCACGGCTCGATGCCGTACGGCGCGGACAACGCGCTCGTCAAAGCCGCTCACGTGATCAGTCGTCTGGCGGACTACCGGCCGGCGCCGTACGTGGACGATCTGTGGACCACGTTCGTCGCCGCGCTCGACGTTGCCCCGTCCGTGAAGGCTGCCCTGGTCGATCCCTCGCGCGTCGACGAGACGATCGCCCACCTGGCGCCGGGCCTGGCCAGGTTCGCGTGGTCGGCCACGCACACGACCTTCTCGCCGACCATGTGCCGCGGCGGCGTGAAGACCAACGTCATTCCCGACGTCGTGGACATCGAGGTCGACATTCGCACCATCCCCGGGGACAACGAGGACGAGGTGCGACGGCATCTCGACAAGGCGCTCGGCGACCTGGCGGAAGAGGTGGAGGTCGAGAAGCTCTTCTCCAAGCAGGCGTCGGTGTCACCGACGGGGACCCCGCTCTGGGACGTGCTGGGGCGGGTGGTCGACGCGCACTACCCCGGCGCGAAATTGCTGCCGCGCCTGATCGTCGGCTTCACCGACGCGCCGTACTTCCGCGAGCACGGCGCGATCGCCTACGGCTTCGGCCTCTTCTCGCGCGCCTTGACGGCCGAGGCGATGGCCGGACGCTTCCACGGCAACGACGAGCGCGTCGACGTGGAATCGCTGGCGCTCACCACGCAGGCCTGGCTCGACACCTGCGAGCTGTTCCTCGGCTAGTCGAGCTGACGACCATGTCCACGCCTCGCCGGCAGATTTCCCTCGCCCACCTCACCGTGCTGGACACGACGCCTCCGGAGCTCGTCTCCGTGGCGGCGGTCGCGGGCTTCCGGACCATCGGTATCCGGCTGACGGCCACGCCGAGCGTCGGCATTCCGCCGTACGACGTCCTGAGCGAAGGGCCGCTCTTGAGGGAGACCTTGCTCCGTCTGGCGGACACGGGAGTGTCGGTGCTCGACACGGAGTTCCTTCGCTTCGAGCCGGACAATCCGGTGGGCATCCCGGAGGGCTTCCTGGAGGTCTCGGCGCGGCTCGGCGCGCAGAACGTGCTCGTCATGAGCGCCGAGCCCGAGGAAGCGCGGACCATCGAGCGCTTCGGCGAGCTGTGCGACCGGGCGGCCCAGTACGGTCTGCACGTCTGCCTGGAGTTCGCGATCTACACGGGAGTCAGGACGCTCGCCCATGCTGCCCACGTCGTGGCCCAATCGAAGCGATCGAACGCGTCGGTCCTGATCGATGCCCTGCACTTCAGCCGGTCGGGCGGACTCCCCGCGCACGTCGCACAGGTCGATCCATCGTTGTTCCGCTACGCCCAGATCTGCGATGCCTCCGCGGACATGCCCGGCCCCGGCGACACGCAGGCGCTCATCCGCGAGGCGCGTACGGGCCGGCTCCTGCCCGGCGAGGGCGTCCTGCCGCTGAGGGGGCTGGTGGCGGCCCTGCCCGCCACCGTGCCGCTGGCCGTGGAGGCGCCGTGCCGGGCGATCGCCGATCTCCCCGCTGTCGAGCGCGCGAAGCGCGCGTATCGAACACTCTCGACCCTCATCGGAGCGTGACATGAAATTCGGGATCCACATCGGTCACATGGGCGGCCCGCTCGGCGAGATGCGCAAGCTATGGAAGTTCGCCGACGCCAACGGCTTCGACTGGTTCTCCGTCTCCGACCACTTCCAGGAGTCGCCGCCGCGCGGCGGTGACATGGACTGCTACGAGGCGATCGCGACGCTTACCGCGGCCGCGATGGATACGCAGCGGGTGCGGCTCGGCAGCGGGGTCTACTGCGTCGCGTACCGGAACCCCGGGCTGCTCGCCAAGTCGCTCACCACGATCGACCATCTGTCGAACGGACGCGTCGAGTGCGGGCTCGGGGCCGGCTGGCACGCCGCCGAGGCGAAGGCCTACGGCTACGCGTTTCCGCCGATCGGCCCGCGCGAGGACATGCTCGAGGAGTACGCGCAGATCATGCGCCTGCTCCTCGATCCCGAGCAGCGGCGCGCGAGCTTCGAGGGGAAGCACTTCCGCGTGGCCGAGGCTCCGAACAATCCCAAGCCGCTCCAGCTCCGCATTCCCATCTGGATCGGCGGCCGCGGCGAGAAGCGCACGCTCCGCGCCGCCGCGAAGTACGCCGACGGGTGGAACGGCGCCTATATCGGCCCGGAGGACTGGAAGCACAAGAGCCAGGTGCTCGACCAGTGGTGCGAGACGGAAGGGCGCGACCCGAAGACGATCATGCGGAGCGTGAACCTCGGCTTCTATCTCGGGGCCGACGCGAAAGGCGCCGCGCGCGCGGAGGAGGTCTTCCGCAGCCACTTCGGCACCGGTGACCGCGCCGCCCGCACGGGCTACCTCAGGGGGACGGTGAGGGACGCGCGCGCGATGGTGGACCAGTTCCGCGCTCTCGGCTGCACGCGGCTGAGCATCGCGTTCCGAAACGGGCCCTACGACTGGGACGCGCTGGAGGCCTTCGTCGCCGACATCGTGAATCCCTCGTAGCCCTTGGCCGCGACGTCGCCGCATTTGTGCCGGTAGGCTCCGACGCCGCCGACATAGGGCATGAAGATGCGCGGCTTGCCGGGGATGTTCGCGCCCATGTACCAGGAGTTGGCCCGCGGATAGAGCGTGAGGTTGCCGACCTCGTTGACGTGCGCGACCCACGCCGCCTCCGCGTCGGCGGTGGCCTCGATTCCGGCGCGGTCGTGCGCGCGCAGGTACGCGAGGCAGTCGGCGATCCAGTCGACGTGCTGCTCGATGGAGACGATCATGTTGCTGAGGACGGAGGGGCTGCCCGGGCCGGTGATGGCGAAGAGATTCGGAAAGCCGGCGATGGCGATGCCGAGGTAGGTCCGCGGCCCGTCGGCCCACTTCTCGCGCAGCGTCCGGCCGGCCCTCCCGCGGATATCGATGCTGAGCAACGCGCCCGTCATCGCGTCGAAACCCGTGGCGAACACGATGCTGTCCAGCGCGTACGCCGCGTCGCGCGTCCGTAGCCCCTGCGAGGTGATCGCGTCGATCGGCGCCTGCCTGATGTCGATCAGGGTGACGTTGTCGCGGTTGAACGTCGCGTAGTAGTCGGTGTCGACGCAGAGACGCTTGGTCCCGAGGGGATAGTGGTAGGGCGTCAGCGCCTCGGCAACCGCCGGATCTCGGACGGTGGCCCGGATCTTGTCGCGGAAGAACTCGGCGGCCGTGTCGTTCGCTTCCTTGCTGATCAGCAGATCGGCGAATGTTGCATTGAAGCCGAGGCCGCCGCGATTCCAGCGGGCTTCGTACTCGCGCTGCCGCGCTTCGGGCGACACCTCCAGGGCCGACTGATCGTTGCGCTCGACGACGAAGCCGACGCGTGACTCGCGGGCCTGACGCCGGAACTCGGCATAGTTCGACTTCACCCGCTTTTCGTATTCAACCTCCAGCGGTGCGTTGTGGGCGGGGATGCTGAAGTTTGGCGTCCGCTGGAAGACGAAGAGGTGCGCCGCCTGGCGAGCGATGATCGGGACCGACTGGATGGCGGAAGAGCCCGTGCCGATGACGCCGACCCGCTGCCCCGTGAAATCGACGCCCTCGTGCGGCCAGCTGCCGGTGTGATACCACTTGCCCTCGAACGTCTCGAGCCCCTTGTAATCGGGCACCTGTGCGGTAGACAAGCAGCCCGTCGCCATGATGCAGAAGCGCGCCGACGCGCGCTCGCCGCGGCTGGTCTCGATCGCCCACCGGGTCGTGGCCTCGTCGAACACAGCGGCCGTCACGCGCGTCGCGAGTCGGACATTCCGCCGCAGATCGAACCGGTCGGCGACGTAATTGATGTATCTCAGGATTTCCGGCTGCGAGGCGTACCGCTCGGTCCAGTGCCACTCCTGCTGGAGCGCGTCCGAAAACGAGTACGAGTAGTCCATGCTCTCGACGTCGCAGCGCGCGCCCGGGTAGCGGTTCCAGTACCACGTGCCGCCGACGCCGTCGCCCGCCTCGTAGACGCGGGCCGTGAGCCCGAGTCCGCGCAGGCGATGGAGCATGTAGAGCCCGGCGAACCCGGCTCCGACGATCACCGCGTCGATGTCGCTCGCCCCGTCCTTCATCGCGCCGGCCGCTGAGCGCTTTGGCTACGGCGCGGGCGGCGCGACCGAGACGCCCTGGACCGCGTTCCTCGCGATCGCCTCGCCCACGAAGCCCGAGGCCTTCACCTCCTCGACGAACGCGCGCAGGTATTTCGCGGCCGCCTCTCGGGCTTTCGGCGTGCCGATCGCCTGCTGGACGGCCGTGAACTGACCGTCGAGCAGCCGCGCGCCCGGGAGCTTCTGGACGTCGGTGATGAGCCTCGGCTTGAGCCCGGCGAGCGCCTCGAGCTTCTGGGCGACGAACGTGTCGAACGAGCCGTCGATGCCTTTGGTCAGCACCAGCCGGGCGTGCTTGATGTTGCGGCTCAGATAGAGCTCGTAGGCGCTCTTCTCGGACACCGAGATGCGCACGCCCTCCCGGTCGACGTCGGCGACCGAGCGGATCGGCGAGCCGGCCGGCACGAGATACGTCGCGGGGATCTCGAGGTAGGCCGCGGTGAACGCGATCTCAGCCGCGCGCTGCGGCTCGGCCCCGAGAAACGCCACGTCCCAGACGCCGGCGCGTACCGCGTCCCCGAGCGCGCCGGCGGTGTCGAACTTGGAGAACTCCACCGGCACGC
>JBOHQB010000248.1:0-1553 GCA_050731995.1 Candidatus Rokuibacteriota bacterium | reverse complement strand
GCGCCTCGGCGAGCTCTTCGCCCTCGACTACGACCTGCTCCTCTACGACGTCACCAGCGTGTACTTCGAGGGGCAGGCGGTCGCCAACCCGCTCGCCCAGCGCGGCCATAGCCGCGATCACCGGCCGGACTGCAAGCAGGTCTGCTTGGCTCTGGTCGTCACGCGCGAGGGGATGCCGCTGGGCTACGAGGTGTTTGCCGGCAATCGCACCGACGTGACGACCGTCGAGGAGATCGTCGAGGCGATGGAGGCGCGCTACGGGGTGGCCCAGCGCATCTGGGTGATGGACCGCGGGATGACCAGCGCGGACAACCTCGAATGGCTGCGCGAGACGGGGCGGCGGTATCTGGTCGGCACGCCGAAGAACGAGCTCCGGAAGTGGGCCCGCGAGATCGCGGAGTCGCGCGACTGGCAGGCCGTGCGCGAGGGCATCGAGGCCAAGCAGTGTCGGGGCCCGGACGGCATCGAGACCTTCGTGCTCATTCGCTCGGTGGAACGGCGGGAGAAGGAGCGGGCGATGCACGCGCGCTTCGCCCGCCGCATCGAGGATGGCCTGGCGCGGCTGGGGCGGCGGCTGGCGCAGGCCCGACGGTCCCTGGACCGCGGGCGGCTGGAGCGGCAAGTGGGGCGCTTGCTCGAGCGCAATCCGCGCGCCGCGGGACGGTACGTCATCGAGTTCGAGCCCGACCCGACGCGGCCGGCTGGTCTGCGCCTGGTGTGGACGGCGCGGCCGGAGTGGGACGACTGGGCGCGCTGGAGTGAAGGCTGCTATGTGCTGCGCACCAACGTCACCGACTGGAGCCCAGAGGACCTCTGGCGCACCTACATTCAGCTCACGGACGCTGAGGCCGCGTTTCGGATCCAGAAGAGTGAACTGGGCATTCGACCGGTGTGGCATCAGCGCGCCGATCGCGTGCAGGCCCACATCCTCGTCTGCTTCCTCGCCTACGTGCTGTGGAAGACGCTCGAGCAGTGGCAGCGGCGGGCGGGACTGGGCCGGAGCCCCCGCACAATCCTCGACGAACTCCGACGCATCCAGAGCACCGATGTGGTGCTCCCGGCGACCGACGGCCGGGACCTGCGCCTGCGATGCGTGGTGCGGCCCGACGCCGCCCAAGCCGCGCTGCTCGATCGCCTCGGCCTCGACCTCCCGCAGCGGCTACGGGTGCCAGCCCCGGTCGATCAACTCACGTCCGTGTAGTGGCGACTTTTTCCGTACGTGCCTGAAATACCGTATCTGACCCCGTCGAACTGCGGAAGTTGGGCTAGCGGCGCGTTGGGCTCGTCTCCTGCCGCTCCAACGCCGCGATGACCAGGTCGGCCGTCGCGACGTTCATCGCGAGCGGAATGTTGAAGAAGACGGCGTCCACGGCCCGCGTCGCAACCCGCGTCGCGATCTGCGCGTCGCCGCCCTCGGGACCGCTCAGCAGCTCCTCGATGTCGAGACCGACCTTGCCACGCGCGAGCCGCGCCGTGTGCCGGGTGGCTATCAGACGAAAGCGCGCGAGGGTGTCACGATTGAACGTGGCCCACGCGCCGCCCACGTCATGGGC
>JBOHQB010000247.1:0-1568 GCA_050731995.1 Candidatus Rokuibacteriota bacterium | reverse complement strand
GATGGGGCCGCCGTCTCCGGGTCTCTTCAGATCGAGCCCGAGCCGGTCCCACTTGTAGTACTCGAAGAAGAACGGCTGATCGTCGCGAACGGGCGTGACGTCGTAGCGGTAGGTCGAAAAGTAGCTTTGCTCACGACCCACCGCGAAGGCCTGGAGCAACAGCTGATAGGGGTTCGACTCGAGCTCCACCCCCGGTGCCGCGAAGAGCGTGCCGCCCGAGCGCCTCACCGCCTCCTGCAGCACCCGGATCTCGTCGGGCCGGAACGGGGTCCGCTTGACGAGCAGAACGACGGTGTCGGGCGGAGCGACCGTCGCGAGGACGACGTGCTCCTGCGGCCGGGTGACGCCGAGGTCGCGCAGCGCCGCGGCGGCGAGGCTCACCAGCCGCAGACACTCGCGCGGCGGCTTCATGCGCCACCGCACCACGGAGAGGACGCCGTCGGGCTTGAGGTGCTGGAGCAAATCGGCGAAGGCGTCGACCGTGTAGAGATAGTTCTCCGAGAGCACGTAGGCGCCGGACGAGAGCCCTGCCCACGTGTCCACGCCCGACATCTGGATGATGTCGAAGGTGCGGTCGCTGCGCCGGACGTAGCTCCGGCCCTCGCCGACGACGGCCCGGGCGCCGCGATTCTGATAGAGGTGGCCGACGAAGTCCGCGTAGCGGCTCAGGCTCATCTCGAGAATCGTGGGATTGAGCTCGACGCCGGTGACGTTGGCGGCGCCCATCTGCAGGGCGATGAAGATCTCGTTGCCGCCGCCTGGGCCGATGATCAGGACCTCCGGGTTCCGCTTCAGGAGGAACGCCGCGAGGTAGTTGTTCGGGCGTTCTATCGTGTGCGCCACTTCGGAGTACCGCCACATCCAGGTCATCGCGTCCCCGTCCGCGGTGATGGCCTTCATCGCGCGCCCCGGCACGCGGGGAACCCACGGGTTCGTGGATTGCTCCGACTCGACGACGTCGATCCGCGAGATCGGGGTCCAGCGGCTGTACGCGATGCGACCGCCCTGCGCGCGCAGCATCGTGGACAACCCCTTCGAGCCCGCCGCGTGGACGGGAATCAGACGCTCGGCAAAGGGCACGGCGAGCACCAGCGCCGCGAACGTCGCCGCGGCAAAGACGGTCAGTCGCCGGCTCCCGTCGAGCGCCCAGAGCAGGCCCGCCAGGCACAAGAGCGACGCCATCGCGACCAGGGCCCGCGGCGCGCCGAGCGGCTCGATCACGACGAAGAAGAGCCACGCGCCTGCCGCCGAGCCGAGGAGGTCCACGGCGTAGAGCCAGCCGATCCGCGCGACGCCGCGCGTGAAGACGATGCCGAGGGCCAGGCCGGCGAAGAGGTACGGCAGCGCGAGCACCGCGTACGCGAGCGCCAGGCGCACGAGCTCCCGCCCGGAGAGCCGAAAGGTGTCGAGCTCGACACGCGCGAGGAGGGCGAACGCGAGCACCGTCGTCACCCCGGCGAGGCTGACCGACGCGACGAGCCACGCGTCGGCGTGCGCCAGGATCCGCGCGCGGCGCACCGACAGCCAGACGCCGCCCGCGCCGAGGCCGAGCAGCGCCATCGAGATGA
>JBOHQB010000246.1:0-1774 GCA_050731995.1 Candidatus Rokuibacteriota bacterium | reverse complement strand
GCGCCAACGTGATCCCGCAGTTGCGGGTGTGGCACGACAGGTACCGTGAAGCCGGGCTCGTCATCGTCGGCGTGCACAGCCCCGAGTTCTTCTGGGAGAAGTCCCGTGACCGGGTCGTGGCGGCGACGCAGCGGCTGGGTGTGCGATACCCCGTCGTGCTGGACAACGATGCCGCCATCTGGAACCGGTTCGGGATCCGCGCGTGGCCGACGATGCTCCTCGTGGACCGGAAGGGCGTCGTCCGCTACCGGCACATCGGCGAGGGCGCGTACGAGGAAGGCGAGTCGATGATCCAGCGGTTGCTGGCCGAGGGCGGATGAGGCGCTACGCGCTCCTGGCGCTGCTCGCGATCGCCGCCCCGGCCGCGATCGTCGCCGTCCTCGGCTGGGTCTCGCTGCGCCAGTGGCAGGCGTCCTCGGAGCTCCTCTTTCGCGAGCAGGCGCGGGACGTCGCCGCGATGGCCGCGGAAAAGGTCGAGATGATGCTGCGCCACGCCGAGGACGCGCTGCTGATGCCGCTCCGCGCGGCGCTCGCCGCGCCCGGCCCGCTCGCGCCGCGGCTCGACGCGCTCGTCGCGGAGGCGCCACTGGTGCGGCGTCTCTACGTCCTCGACCGTCACGGCCGCGTCGTCTACCCCCCGCAGGCCGATCCGGACATCGCCGCGGCCCTCGTTGCCGGGACCGGGCCCGACCTCTGGGAGCGCGGCGGCCGGCGCGACCTCGTCGTCGTCGGCGAGGTCTGGGTCGCGACGGCGATCGCGGGGCGCGACGGCGCGCTCCTGCTCGTCGCGTGCGACCGGGACCGCGAGACGCTCCGGCGCGACGTCCTCGAGGCGACGCTCGCGCCGCTCGAGGGTCCGACGATCATCGCGGTCCTGGACCACGAGGGGCGCACGGTCTACACGCGGGCGCCGCTCGGAGAAGCCCGGCCGCTGCTCGCCGTCGCCTTCCGCGACGGCCTGCCCCGATGGCGCCTGGCGGTCTACGAGCCGCCGGGCGCCTCGCCTCGCCAGGCGGTGCGCCGCCAGATCATGCTCTTCACGACGGCGTTCGGCGTGCTGCTCGCGATCATCGTGGCGGGCTGCGTCGTCACGTGGCGGCTCACGCGGCGGGAGACGGAGATGGCCCGGCTCAAATCCGATTTCGTCGCCAACGTGTCTCACGATCTGAAGACCCCGCTGAGCGTGATCCGGATGTTCGGCGAGACGCTCGAGATGGGCCGGGTCGCCGATGAGGCGCGCCGGCAGGAGTACTACCGCGTCATCACGCGCGAGGGCGAGCGGCTGTCGCGCCTGATCGACAACGTGCTGGACTTCTCGCGGATCGAGTCAGGGCGGCGGCGCTACGACGTGGTCCCGACAGCCGTCGAGCCGGTCATCCGGGAGACGCTGGAGGCGTTCGCGTATCCGCTCGAGCAGCAGGGATTCAAGGTGGAGGTGAGCGTGGCGCCCGACCTGGGACCGGTGCCGATGGATGCCGACGCGATCGGCCAGGCCCTCGCCAACCTCGTGGACAACGCGATCAAGTACTCGGCCGACGACAAGGCCCTCGCGATCGACGCGCGGGTCGCCGACGGCCGCCTGGCGCTGAGCGTGGCCGACCGCGGCATCGGCGTCCCGCCGGAGGAGCAGCGGCGGATCTTCGAGAAGTTCTACCGCGCCGGCCGGAGCGACACGCAGGGGCGGCGCGGCAGCGGCGTGGGGCTGGCGCTCGTCCGGCACGTCGCCGTGGCCCACGGCGGGACCGTGACGGTCGAGAGCGAGCCCGGTGCGGGC
>JBOHQB010000245.1:0-17292 GCA_050731995.1 Candidatus Rokuibacteriota bacterium | reverse complement strand
GTATAGAACCGCGTGCCGATCGGTGAGATGTGGGGGCCGAGCTTCAGCAGCGGCGGCGCGAACTCGCTGCACGTGCGCCCCCGCCCGAAGTCGGGGTCGAGCGTATCGCCCTGGTGGCAATACGGATACCCGAAGTGCAGGCCCTTCTTCCCGGCGACGTGGAGCGTGTCATTCGGGAAGTCGTCACCCGCCCAGTCGCGGCCGTGGTTGACGAAGTACAGCTCCTTCGTCACGGGATGGAAGTCGGCGCCGGTGGCGTTGCGCACGCCGAAGGCGACGTACTCGAAGCCGGTGCCGTCCGGGTTCACGCGCGAGACGTTGGCATGAGTGTCGGGCGGAACGCAGATGTTACAGGGAGCGCCCATGTTGAAGTAGAGCTTGCCGTCCGGCCCCCAGACCAGGAACCGCCAGTTGTGATGCACCTGGTGCGCGAGCTTCGGGAACTCGTAGAGCGTCGTCGGCGCCGGCGGGTTGTCGAGGTTCGCCTCGATGTTGTCGTACTTGAGCAGCGTCGGGATCGTCGCGACGTAGAGCGCGCCGTCCTTGAAGGCGATGCCGCTCGGCTGGCTGAGCCCCTTGGCGATGACCTTCACCTCGCGCTTGCCTGCCTTGTCCACGACGGCGTAGACCTGCCCCGGGATACGGCTGCCGACGAAAAGCGTGCCCTTGCTTCCCCACGCCATCTGCCGGGCGTTGAGGATGCCGTCGGCCCAGACGCTGATCGAGAATCCCGGCGGCAGCTTGAGCTGGTTGATGGGGATGTCCTTGGCCGGCGTCGGCGTCGGCGGCGTTGGAACGGGCGCCAGCGGCGAGTTGGCCAGCTCGGGCGGCCGGCCCTGCTGCCAGGCGGGCGGCTGGGCGAGGGCCGGCGGAGCCAGCGTGAGCACGGCGACGAGGATCGCGAGAGACGTCAGGCTGATGCGGCGCATGGGCAAGCCTCCCCTTTGAGGGCCGGTCGGACGGGCGCGACAATAGGGCCGGGGCTTCGGGCTTGTCAAGGTGCGATTAACTCCTTGACGCCGGGGCCCGGAGTCCACTAGCATCCCCCCCGATACCCGGAGTATCGGAAGGGGGGACCGCATGGTCTGGGAAACGCCGACCTTCGTCGAAGTGAAGATGGACGCCGAGATCAACTCCTACGAGAGCGACTTCGACCGCGAGCCAGACTTCTAGCACCCGAGGCGTTCCGAGGTGAGCCACGGCCCTTCCCCCCGGCGAGAGCGCGGGCGGAAGGGCCGTTGTGTCTCTGGAGACCGAGCGTGCTGATCCGAGTGCTGGGCTCCGCGGCCGGCGGCGGGTTCCCTCAATGGAACTGCGGTTGCGCCAACTGCCGCGGAGTACGCGACGGCAGTCTCAAGGCGCTCCCGCGCAGCCAGGAGTCGGTGGCGGTCAGCGCCGACGGCGAGCGCTGGCTCCTGCTCAACGCGTCTCCGGAGATCCGCCAGCAGATCGAGAGCTTCCCGCCACTCCATCCGCGCGCCGCCCGCCATTCGCCGATCGCCGCAATTCTCCTGACGAACGGCGACCTCGACCATTGCCTGGGGCTCCTCTCGCTGCGCGAGTCCCAGCCGCTCGTGGTCTACGCGACCGAGCGCGTCCGGCGCGGCTTCACCGAGGGCAACGTGCTCTACCGCACGCTCGAGCGCACGCCCGAGCAGGTGACGTGGCGGGCGCTCAAGCTCGGGCGCGAGGAGGATCTCGGCGGCCTCCTCGTGGAGGCCGTGCCCGTGCCGGGCAAGCTCCCGATCCATCTGGAGAGCGTCTTTGCACCCGACCCCGAGGACGGCGTCGGCTTCAGGATCCGTGCTGGCGCGAGCGGTCGCACGCTCGCGTATTTCTCCGGAGTGGCCGCGGTGACCGACGACGTCCTGGATGCTCTCGACGGCGCCGACTGCGTGCTCTTCGACGGCACGTTCTGGTCCGACGACGAGTTGCCGTCGCAGGGCCTCGGCGGCAAGCGCGCCGCCGAGATGGCCCACGTGCCCATCGGCGGCGCCGGCGGGAGCCTGGCGGCGTTGTCGGGCATCTCGGTCGGGCGCCGGATCTACATTCACATCAACAACACGAACCCGATCCTTCGCGAGGACTCGGCCGAGCGCGTGGCCGTCGTCGCCTCGGGCTGGGAGGTCGCGTGGGACGGCATGGAGATCACGTTGTGAGCCCGCGTCCGCCGCTCTCGCGCGAGGAGCTCATCGAGTGGATACGGCGCGAGGGTGAGAGCCGTTATCACGACCACCATCGCTACCATGTGCTCATGCACGACGGGAAGCTCTCGCGCGTGCAGCTCCAGCAGTGGGTGCTGAACCGCTACTACTACCAGACCCGGGTGCCGATCAAGGACGCCATCATCCTGTCGAAGTCCGAGGATCCGGCCTTCCGCCGCATGTGGATCCACCGGATCCGGGACCACGACGGTGACGAGGGCGGTGACGAGGCCGGGCTCGAGCTGTGGCTGCGTCTGGCGGAGGGCGTCGGTCTCGAGCGCGAGGAGGTGGCGAGCTGCCGTTCGGTGCTCCCCGGTGTCCGCTTCGCCTGCGACGGATACGTCGAGCTGGTACGGGAGCGGAGCCTTGTGGAGGCCGTGGCCTCGTCGCTCACCGAGTTCTTCGCGCCCGATCTGATGACGAAGCGCGTGCTCGCCTGGGAGAAGCACTACCCGTGGGTGGGGGAGGACATGCTCGCGTATTTCCGCTCGCGCCCGCCCAAGGCGCGGCGTGATTCCAATGAGGCGATCGATTTCGTCGTGCGCCACGCGACGACCTACGCGATGCAGGAGCAGTGCGTCGCGGCGCTGATCCGGAAGACGGAGATCCTCTGGCACCTCCTCGATTGTCTCCACGCGGCGTACATCGATCCGGGCTGGGGGCCCGGCGGCGGCCGCGCGTGACGATGCCCGGATGATCTCCGCCGCCATGCGGCCGAAGCTCGCCGCCAGGGCGCGCCTGCGCCTGGACCGGAAGACCGGGCGCACCATGCTGCTCTATCCCGAGCGGGGGCTCGAGCTGAGCGGGACGGCCGCGGACATCCTCCAGCTCTGCACCGGGGAGCACACGGTCGAGGCCATCGTCGAGCGCCTGGCGGCGAAGTACGACGGCCAGCCGCGCGACGTCATCGAGCGCGAGGTGAGCGTGTTCCTGTCGTCCATGCTCGACCGAGCGCTGGTGCAGGACTCCGATGGCTGACGCGCCCCGGCCCTACACGCTCGTCGCGGAGCTGACGTACCGCTGCCCGCTCCGGTGCGTCTACTGCTCGAACCCGCTCGATTACAGCCGCCGCGGCGACCGGCTCTCGACCGCCGACTGGCTCCGCGTGTTCCGAGAGGCCGAGGACCTGGGCGTCGTCCAGCTCAACCTGACGGGCGGCGAGCCGCTCGTGCGTGACGACCTCGAGGCGCTCGTCGAGGGCGCGCGCGGGCTCGACCTCTACACGAACCTCATCACGAGCGGCATTCCGCTCGCGCACGAGCGGCTGGCGCGGCTGCGGGCACTCGGGCTCGATTCTGTCCAGATCTCCGTCCAGGACGTGACGGCGGCAGCCTCCGACCGCATCGCCGGCCTGCGCTCGTTCGACCGCAAGCTCGAGGTCGCGCGCTGGGTGAAAGAGCTCGGCATGCCGCTCACGCTCAACACCGTGCTTCATCGCGACAACCTCGAGCACGTGCCCGAGGTGATTGCGCTCGCCGAGCGCCTCGCGGCCGACCGGGTCGAGCTGGCGAACACGCAATACGTCGGCTGGGCGCTCGCCAATCGCCGGGCGCTCCTGCCCACGCGCACCCAGCTCGAGCGGGCGCGCGAGGTGGCGGCCGCCGCGCGGCAGCGGCTGCGCGGGCGGATGGAGGTGCTGTTCGTCACGCCCGACTACTACTCGGAGTTCCCCAAGGGCTGCATGGACGGCTGGGCCCGGCGCTTCATCGTCGTGACGCCGGACGGGCTCGCCCTGCCGTGCCACGCGGCCCACACGCTGCCCGGGCTTTCGTTCGACAATGTCAACGAGCGCCCGCTCGGCGCGATCTGGCGCGATTCCGCCGGCTTCAACGCGTTCCGCGGGGAGGGATGGATGCCCGAGCCCTGCCGGAGCTGCGAGCGGCGCGCGGTGGACTTCGGCGGCTGCCGCTGCCAGGCTTTCCTGCTCACGGGCGACGCCGCGGCCACCGATCCCGCCTGCTCGCTCGCGCCCGCGCATGCCGTCATCGAGGCGGCGCGCGCCGAGGCGCTCGCGAACGAGCGTCCCGCGCTCGAATACCGGATGCCGCAGCGCGCGGCGCGCGTGTGAAGCGGAAGCGGCGCGTGGACGCGAGCCTCTGGATTCTTCTCGGGCTGGTGGCGGTCGCGCTCGCGCTCGCGTTCGCGCGCGACCGGGCGTTGCCGCTCGCGGGGCTCGGCGCGAGCGGGCGGCTCCTGCGCGGCGTGTGGGTCGAGCTTGCGCTCGGCTTCATCCTCGCCGGGCTGCTGGAGGTGCTGATTCCTGCGCCGACTCTCACGCGCTGGCTCGGAACCGAGCACACGGGCCGGGGGATCCTCGTGGGCTGGGCCGCGGGACTCGTCATGCCCGGCGGGCCGTATCTCGTCTTCCCGGTCGTCGCCAACCTCTTCCGGAACGGTGCAGCCCCCGGGCCGCTCATCACGCTGCTCACGGCGAAGACGCTCGTGAGCCCGGTGCGGATGCTGACCTACGAGGCGCCGCTGCTGGGCTGGCCGCTGACGCTCGCCCGCTTCGTGCCGGGTGTCCTGCTGCCGCCGGTGCTGGGCGTGCTCGGCCAGTGGCTCTTCGCCGTCTTCCGGCGTTGAGCGCGTGGTGTTCTGAATTGGGCCATCCCGGGTCTCGCGGCAAGACTTGCAAAGCGTTACCGTGTCAGGTAGCATCTGAGTGGGTAAGATCCGGCGTGGTGGTCACGTCTTCGTCACCTCCTGAAATGGGACCTCGATAACAACCTGCCGAAAGCCGTCGCGGCGCGTTCTGAATCTCATACGACAGCTCGCATCCGAGGGGTGGCTATGAAGATCCGGGCCGTGCGGATCAACAATCGACGCAAGGCGTTCGAGGTCAGAACCTCGACTCGAACGCTGCTCATGCCGTTCGCCAAGGTCGAACCCGCGCCCACGGCAAGCGATCCCGTCGCGAAGGCGTTCGTCGACAAGGAGCTCGGGTCGGAAGGCTTCGGCTATGTACTCCGGTCGGGTCGTGCGGGGAGCGTGCACGTCGAGCAGGTGCTGGAGTACAACCAGGACCCCGGCCATCTGCGGGATCTCCTCCTGTACAAGCTGACGCTCGAGGCTCAGAAGCGGATTGGCTCCAGCCCGCTCAGTCGGCGTGAGATCATCCGGCGGCTTGGTACTTCGGCCACACAATTCTACCGGCTGCTAGACCAGACAAACTACAGCAAGTCGGTGGACCAGCTCGTATCGTTACTGCAGATCCTAGACTGCGAGGTCGACCTCGTCGTGCGGGCGAAGAGCGCCTGAAGTCGACGCCAGGAGAGATCCTCATGAAGAACGTGCACATGGCGGTAGACGGGAACATCCTCACGATCAAGGTGGATCTCTCGAAGGAGTTCGGGCCGTCCTCGTCGGGCAAGACCATCATCATTGCCTCGACGGAGGGTCGGGTTGAACGTGTATCGGAAAAAGTGAGGGCCTGGTTCTGCTACTTACTCAAGTGTGCTGACGGGACTTTCTACGCCGGCATCACAAGCTCGATCGGTCGGCGGCTCTCGATGCACAATCGCGGTCGCGCCTCACGATATACCCGCGGCCGACTTCCGGTTGAACTCGTCTACGCCGAGCCATGCCGGGATCGGTCGTCCGCGAGCCGTCGCGAAGCGGAAGTGAAGAGAATGTCCAGGGCTGAGAAGCGTCGGCTGACCACGCCACCAGAGCCGGGACCCCGGTAAGCACTCCGTTCCCCGCCGCAGAGCGACGCGTATGACCGGCCCACCTGCTGCTAATGCTCCACGACGCCCAGCAGACTCATGCGTGTCTCTCTCCGAGCTGTAGCATCATGATGACACCACTCGATATGCTATGATGCCTTCATGCGGACCACGGTTACTCTCGATTCCGACGTCGCGGCGAAGGTCAAGGCCGTCGCCCGCCAGCGAGGAATCTCGTTCAAGCAGGCACTCAACCAGGCGGTGCGCGCCGGCCTCGGTGGCCGGCGCGAGCGCCCACAATCCCTCCCCCGGTACACGCAGGCCATGGGCCTTCGCCCGGGCGTCAACCTCGACAAGGCCCTCCAGCTCGCCTCTGCCCTCGAGGACGCGGAAATCGTGCGCAAGCTCGAAGCGCGCAAATGAAGCTGGTCGACGCCAATCTCCTCCTCTACGCGACGGACAGGCGATCACCTCGACACCCCGCAGCGAAGTCGTGGCTCGACGCCCTCCTGTCGGGCGACGAGCCTGTCGCCCTTGCCTGGGCGGTCCTGCTTGCGTTCCTGCGCCTGAGCACGAATCCGAGGATCTTCGTGCATCCGCTGTCGCCGGACAGGGCATTCAACGTCGTGGAGAGCTGGGTGGCTCACCCCTGCGCCGCGATCATTCATCCGGGCGATCGACACCTGAGCCTCGTTCGTCAACTGCTACGGCCGCTGGGGACGGCCGGCAACCACGTGACCGACGCCCACCTCGCCGCACTCGCCATTGAGCACGGCGCCGAGCTCAATTCGTGCGACGCCGACTTCTCCCGCTTCTCCGGTCTGCGGTGGGTGAATCCTCTCGACGCACCCTGAACTCTGAGCAGACCTTCGGCCCAGCAGCAGACTCGTGCGTGCCTCGCGGTTCGTTGGACGCGGGCACCCGGCCTTCGGGCGCTGTCACGTTCATTTCACGCCGACCGAAGCTTGTGGCTGAACATACTCGACCTCCGGCTTGACCGGAACCCAAGGAGCTGGAGCAGCGGCTTCGTGGTGACCGAGCGCGCCAACACGCGCGTCGAGATCCTGGACGAGCGGGAGACTGAACGAAAAGGATCATGACCCTCGGTGGCTTGGCCCCCCCTAGCGCTAGGCGAGCGCGTAGACTTCGACCTCGACCGACTTGCCCTTGACCTGCGCGGCGGGCAGGGGCGTGAAGTCGAAGACGCCGCCGTCCAGCAGGCTGCGCGTGTCGCCGGACACGAGGATGTCCGTGCCGAAGTCCTTGTTGAGTGCCTGGATCCGTGACGCGAGGTTGACCGGGTCGCCCACCAGCGCGTAGGACAGTCGCTCGGCGCTGCCGATGTTGCCGGCGAGCACCGTGCCGGTGTGGATGCCGATGCCGTGACGCAGCTCCGTCTTGCCGGCCGCGCGGCGCCCCGTGTTCCATGCGGCGAGGCGCCGGCGCATCTCGACGGCCGCGTGCACCGCCGACTCCGCGTGGCGCGGGTCGGGGAGCGGCGCGCCGAAGACCGCCTCGATCTCGTCGCCGATGAACTGGAGCACGAGGCCCTTCTGCGCGCGGATCGCCGCGTCCATCTCGGTGAAGTAGGCGTTGAGGTCGCGCACGACCTCCGCGGGCGGCGTCGCCTCCACCCACGGCGTGAAGTCGCGGAGATCGGCGAAGAGAATCGTGACCTCCCGCACCGCACCCTCGAGCGCGGCACCACCGGCGAGGATCTCGTCGCGCACTTCGGGACTGACGTACTTGCCGAAGGTCTCGCGGATCGTCTCGCGCTCGCGAAGCCCATGCACCATCCGGTTGAACCCCTCCGCGACCGCGCCGATCTCGTCGTTGGACACGACGGGGCAGCGCGCGTCGAGCGAGCCCCGCTCTACCCGGGCCATCGCGCGTTGCACGTCGCCGAGCGGGACGGCGACGCTGTTCGAGACGAAGACCGCGAGGCCCATCGCCGTCGCGACGCCGACGGCGACGAGGAAGACGACGGCCATGATCAGATTTTGGACGATCGACGCGGCCGCCACCGGGTCAGCCGTCAGGAGCGCGTTCGCACGGTTGAGAGCGACGATGCCCAGGACGGCAACGGGCAGCAGGCCGAGCATGAGAAAGACGATGAGCAACCGGGTGCGGACGCGAAGGCCGGACGTGTCGGGCACGGCGCTGAGGTCGCCCTCCGGGAAGAAGTCCGGCAGGCGCCGGCGCCAGATCCGCTCGACCGCGAGGAAGACGAACACCGTCGTGGTGGTGCCGGCGACGAAGGTGATCCCGAATATCTGGCGCAGCGCGTTCCCGACGGAGAACTCGCCGATGAGGAGGGGCCACAGGATCGGCCAGACGAAGGCGGCCAGGACCCAGCCGGTGAACGACTGGAGCGCGAAGGCGCGTGGCAGCAGCAGCGCGCGCCGGCGGATCTCGTCGCCCTCGGGGCCCGGCGGTGGCGGGCCGGTGCGCGCGAGCGGCCCCGTCCACTGGCGGCCGCGCGCATACACGATCGCGGCGATGATGCTGAAGCCGGCCACGAAATAGAGTATCTGGCCGCGGTGCAGAGGCTTCGTGGCCGTGATCATGCCTGTCATCGTCGAGGTTTCGAGAAAGCTGAAGTAGACGAAGGCGAGGATGCCGCCCAGGAGGTTGCCGAGCAGGACGATCCGGAGCAGGCGATTCCTAACGGCCTGCGGCGTCATTCACGGCTTGGCGAAGCGCTGGATTCCGTCCGCGCCGACGAGCCGCGCGGCGCGCCCTTCGGCCTCGAGGAAATTCAGGTGCGCAAGCGTCTCGCCGATGGCGAAGCCGAGTTGGTGCGCGTCGAGCTCGCGGCGGAAGAGGATCGGGATCAGCTCGGCGCCCGTCCGTGGCTCGACGAGCGCGTCCGCGGCCTCGGTCAGGCGCGCCGCGTGGTGCTGCACCAGGGCGTCGAGTCGCGCGTGGAGCCCCCGGAACGGCAGTCCGTGCGACGGCAGGACGAGCGCCGCGTCGTCGAGCGCGCGGAAGCGGGCCAGCGAGTCGAGGTAGTAGCGGAGCGTGTTCTCGCGCGGGCGCTCCGGCCAGACGGAGACGTTTGTCGTGATCCGGGGCAGCACCTGGTCGCCCGAGATCAGCACGCGCGCCTCTTCTGACCACAGGCACGCGTGCTCCGGCGAGTGGCCGCGCGCCGTCAGCACGCGCCAGCGCCGCCCGCCGATCGTCACCGGCTCGCCCTCGGCGATCGGCATGAAGTGGAAGGGGAGGCCATCCACCAGCCCCGGATAGTGGTTCCCGCGCTTGCGCATCTTGACGAGCGCGTCCTCGGCGATGCCGTTTAACCGGTAGTACTCGACACGCCGGTCCAGGTCGGCATCGTCGCGGCTCCGCAGCGCGTACTCGGCGGCGAGCCACTCGGTCTGGGTGCACCAGAGGTCCGCGCGCCACCGCTCGGTGAGCCAGGCCGCGTTGCCGATGTGGTCGGGGTGGAAGTGGGTGACGAGGACGCGCGTGATCGGCCGTCCCTCGAGACGCGTCGCGAAGAGCTGCTCCCAGCGCTCGCGCGTCGGCGGCAGCGCGAGGCCGGTGTCCACGGCGGTCCAGCCCGCTCCGTCCTCGACGAGCCAGAGGTTGATGTGGTCGAGCTGGAATGGCAGCGGCATCCTGAGCCAGCGGATGCCGGGGGCGACCTCGAGCGTCTCGGCGGCACCCGGCGGCTCAGTCCACGGATGCTCGATGGCCACGCGCGTCACCGCCCCTCGGCGCCGGCGGACACGAGGCCACTCGGGCACGCGATGCCGGTTCCGCCGAGCCCGCAGTATCCGGCCGGGTTCTTGGCGAGGTACTGCTGATGGTACCCCTCGGCGTAGTAAAACTCGGGCGCGTCGAGGATCTCAGTCGTGATCGTGTCGTGGCCGGCCGCGGTCAGCGCCTTCTGATACGCGTCGCGCGAGGCCTCGGCGAGGCGCCGCTGCTCGGGCGAGTAGGCGTAGATGCCGGAGCGGTACTGCGTGCCGACATCGTTGCCCTGGCGCATGCCCTGGGTCGGATCGTGACTCTCCCAGAAGATGCGGAGCAGCGCCTCGTAGGACACGGCCTGCGGATCAAAGACAACGAGCACGACTTCGTTGTGGCCGGTGTGACCCGAGCAGACCTCCTCGTAGGTCGGGTTGGGCGTGAATCCCGCAGCGTACCCGGCGGCCGTCGTCCAGACGCCCGGTGCTTGCCAGAACTTGCGCTCGGAGCCCCAGAAGCAGCCGAAGCCGAACATCGCGCGCTCCGTCCCTTCGGGGAAGGGCGGGATCAGCGGCCGGCCGCTGACGAAGTGCGCCCGCGGCACGGGTATCCGCTCGTCGCGGCCCGGCAGGGCACGGTCCGGCGTGGGCATCGCGAGCTTGGCCTTCGGCGCCCAGAATCCCATCTCGTCCTCCCCTGGCATCGCGTCTGGAACAACGATAGTCTACCCCGTCGTGGTAGTGCGAGCCGCAGCCCGTTCGACGGGCGAGGTGAGCCTGAGATATGACCGATGCGCGACCGTTTGCCGGCATCGAGGTGGTGGAGTTCGGGCAGTTCATCGCGGCGCCCTTCTGCGCCCAGGTCCTGGCCGAGGGCGGGGCGCGCGTGATCAAGATCGAGGCGCTCGAGGGCGATCCCGTCCGCCAGCTGAGCCCGCTCGCGCCGGGTGAGACGCGCCACTTCGTCTCGCGCAACCGCGGCAAGCACTCGCTGCCGCTCGACCTGCGCCACCCGTCGTCCCGAACCATCATCGACCGGCTCCTCGCGCGCGCCGACGTCGTCCTGACGAACTTCCGCCCGGGGCTGGCCGCCGAGCTCGGCTTGGACTATGACAGCCTCGCGCCCCGCTACCCGCGCCTCGTCGTCGGCAACGTCACAGGCTTCGGCCGCCGCGGCCCCGACGCGATGCTCGCGGGCATGGACCTGGTCCTCCAGGCGCGGAGCGGCTTCATGGCGGCGGGCGGGCGCGTCGACAACGGCGTGCCCGCGGCCGGCGACTCGCCCGTCGCCGACTACACGTGTGCGATGACGCTCGCCTTCGGCGTCGCCTCGGCGCTCCTGCGCCGGACGCGCACGGGGCGCGGCGGGCAGGTGGACGTGGCACTCCTCATGGCGGCGCTCGTTCCACAAAACAACTCGATGGTGCGCGTCGAGCGCGCCGACGGGCCGACCCACGCCGAGGCCCGGGCGCGCCTCGCCGAGCTGCGCCGGACGGAGCGGCCGTTCGCCGAGCAGACGGCGCTCATGCTGCAGATCCGGACGCCGGGCATGGTGAGCGTCTACTACCGCACCTTCGCGACGAAGGATGCCGCCATCGCCGTCGCGTGCGTGTCCCCGGGGCTCCAGCGCGCCTTCATGAAAGCGCTGGGCCTGACGGACGACGTCGGAGACGCGCGCGGCGACCGGGAGAAGGAAGGGCAGCACTACGCGGCATTCAAGCCCAAGGTTGAGGCGCTACTCGCCTCGAAGACGACCGCCGAGTGGAAGGCGATCTTCGACGGAGCGGGGACGCCCGCGTCCGCCGTGCTGCTGCCGTTCGAGCTGTTGGACGACGAGCAGGTGCGCGCGAACGGGTTCATGCACGATCTCCAGCATCCGACGCTCGGCCCGGTCCGCGTACTGGCGCCGCCGCTCCAGATGGATGGGCCCGGCTTCGTCCCCGGCCCGGCGACGCCGGCCTTCGCCTCCGAGACCCGCGCGATCTTGAAGGAGCTCGGATTCTCCGACGCGGAGGTGGACGGCTTCGTCGCCGCTCGGGCGACGCGCGCATCCTGAGGGCGCCGGCTAGTCCCGGACGCCTTCGACGATGCTCTCACCGGAGCGCGCCTCGATACGGGTGATGGACGCGACGCGGAGTCCGGCCTCGGCGTAGAGCGCCCGCCATTCGGCCTCCGTGCGCTCCTTGCCTGGCAGGCTCACCAGCATCAGCATGTCGAGGAGCTTGGCGCTCGAGGCGCTCGTATCGCCCATCGGCGGCAGGACCTTGTCCACGCAGAGGATCCGCCCACCGCCCACGTCGACGACGGTCCGCGCCCGCGAAAAATCGCCATGCTCGAGGACGCCGCGCGTCGACTCGACCCGCGACTTCATCGCCTCGGCGAAGCGCTGGGTGTGCATCGGGTCGGGGGGCGGCGTTTCCACCGACCGTGTCACCGGGCGGGGCTGGCCTTGGCGGAGTGCCTCGGGCAGCCCGGCGAACGTCGTCCACCAGCGTCCGCCGATCAGCTCGACGAATCGCTTCACCGAGACCGGTGAGCCGAGCGTCAGGGTCGCGGATAGCGGTGTGGGACCGAAGCGGCCGTCGGCGCCTTCCGTGAAGACGGCCACGCTGGCGCAGGCGCGGAGAGCGCGCTCGAGGAGCTCGGGCCTGGCGTCCACGCCGTGGCTCTCGGTCAGCTGCCGCGCCGTCAGCGGGCCGTGGGCCTGGAGGATGTCGGGTACGTCGAGACGAGTGACGGCGGAAATGGTCTGCGCCGTCCAGGCGCTCATCATCATCTGCATGACGGTCGCTTGAGGAGGAGGGGGAGGAGTGGCCACGCCCGTCATCCCAGCAGGTCGAAGCCCAGCAGCGCGCCGAGCTCGCGCAGTGCTGCGTCCGGCTCCACGACCTTGATCGTGGCCATCCCGAGCGCGCGCGCGGGCTTGAGGTTCAGGCCGATGTCGTCGAGGAACGCGGCGCGCGCCGGCGGGACGCCGAGCTCGCGGCAGACGAGCTCGTAGATCCGTGGATCCGGCTTGCGCAGGCCGACGACGGCGGACTCGACGAAGACGTCGAAGCGCTCGCGCAGCCAGTCTGTCGGGCGCTTGTCCTCGCTCACCCAGTTGTTGGTGAGGGCGGCCGTTCGGAGGCCGCGGGCGCGGATGCGGCGGATCGCCTCCAGCATCTGCGGGCGCGGCGCGCGCGCCTCGCTGATCAGCGTCATGAGTCGCCGTCCGTCCACGGCGATGCCCTGGGCGTGGCAGTCCGCCTCGAAGGGCTCCGCGAACGTCTCGGCCGTCAGCTCGCCGCGCTCCAGCCGCGCCCAGGCGCCGTGCTCGCCGGAGGCGACGACGGCTCGGTTGATCGCGTTCGCTGGGATGCCATGCTCGCTCTCGTACCGGGCGATGACGAGGAGCGGCGAGTCCATGACGACGCCGCCGATGTCGAAGACGACCGCCTCGATGTCGCTCACAGGATCTTGCTCACGAGGCGCGATTCTAGCAGGATAGAGATCTCCAGGAGGATCCATGGACCACCGCACGCTCGGTCAGAGCTCGCTCCGCGTCTCCGCGATCGGCCTCGGTCTCATGTCGCTCTCCGGCGTCTACGGCCCGGCCGACGACGCCGAATCGCTCGCGCTCATCCACTGGGCGCTCGACCACGGCGTCAACTTCCTCGACTCCTCCGACGCGTACGGCGGGGGCCAGAACGAGGAGCTGCTGGGGCGTGCGCTCAAGGGGCGCCGGCAGCAAGCCGTGCTCGCGACGAAGTTCGGCAACCTGCGCACGCCCGAGGGCAAGCCCACCGTGAACGGGCGGCCCGAATACGTGCTGCAGGCGTGCGACGCGAGCCTCAAGCGTCTCGGTGTGGACGTCATCGACCTCTACTACCAGCATCGCGTGGACCCCAACACGCCGATCGAGGAGACGGTCGGCGCCATGAAGCGGCTCGTCGATCAGGGCAAGGTGCGCTTCCTCGCGCTGTGCGAGGCGCGCCCGGAAACGATCCGCCGCGCCCACAAGGTCCACCCGATCACCGCCGTCCAGAGCGAGTACTCGCTGCTCTATCGCGCGGACGCCGAGGAGACGCTCAAGACCACGCGCGAGCTCGGGATCTCGTTCGTCGCCTACTCGCCGCTCGGCCGGTCGTTTCTCACCGGTCAGGTGCAGAAGCTCGCCGACATCCCAGAGAACGACCGCCGGCGCGATCACCCGCGCTTCCAGGGCGAGAGCTTCGAGAAGAATCTCGAGCTCGTCCACCGGCTCGAGGCGATCGCGCGCGAGAAGCGCTGCACGCCCGGGCAGCTCGTGCTGGCGTGGCTGCTGGCGCAGGGGCCGGACGTCGTGCCGATTCCCGGGACCAAGCACCGGCACCGCCTCGAGGAGAACCTCGGCGCGCTCGCCGTCCGGCTGAGCGTGGAAGACGTACGGCGGATCTCCGAGGCCGTGCCCACCGGTGCGGGCGCCGGGCTCCGCTATCCCGAGGCCCAGCTCAAGGCCGTCTACCTGTAGGGCGCGGGTGAGCGCGGCGCGTCGGACCGCGATCAACGCCGGCTGGATCGTCGCCCACGACGGCCGCGGTCACCGGCTCTTGCGCGACGGCGTCGTCGTCGTCGAGGGCGACCGTGTGGTGAGCGTCGGCAAGCGCGGTGCGGCCGATCCCGCCGTGACGGTAGACACGACGGTCGACGCGCGCGACGGCGTGCTGACGCCGGGCCTCATCACCACGCACGCGCATCTTGCGGGCTCGCCGCTCGACCGCTCCTTCATCGAGGACCGTGGCAGCCCGCAGTTCTGGTTCTCGGGGCTCTTCGAGTACCTGCCGGTGCGCAGCGGCGCGCAGGACGAGGAGGGGAGCCGCGCGTGCGTGGACTTCTCGATGGCCGAGCTGCTGCGCGGCGGCGTGACGACCGCGCTCGAGATCGGCGGCCTCGGCGACTACGTGGCCGAGCGCGCGGGCCACTACGGGCTCAGGGTCTACGTGGGACCGGCCTTCCGCTCGGGCCGCTGGCTGACGCGAGACGGCCGGCGCGTCACGTGGGAGTGGGACGAGGCGGCGGGCCGGGAGGGGTTGCGCCGAGCGATGGACTTCCACGCCAAGCGTGACGGCGCCCACGGCGACCTCGTGCGCACCGCCGTCTCGCCGGCCCAGGTGGACACGTGCACGCCAGAGCTGCTGTACCTCGCCAAGCGGTGGGCCGACGAGATCGACCGTCCGTTCACCGTGCACACGTCGCAGTCGGTCGTGGAGTTCAACGAGATGCTCCAGCGCCACGGCACGACGCCCGTCGCATGGCTCCGCGACCTCGGCGTCCTCGACGCGCGGACGATTCTCGGTCACGCGATCGTCGTCGGGGGCTCGTCGTGGACGAACTATCCGCCCGGCGACGTCGGGATCATGGCGGAGTCGGGTTGCTCGGTCGCGCACGCGGTCTGGGTCTTCGCCCGGCGCGGCGTGTTGATGGAGTCCTTCGCGCTCTACAAGGCGGCGGGCGTCAACCTCTCGCTCGGCACCGACACCAATCCGCAGTCGGTCATCGAGGCGATGCGCTGGGCCGCCGTCTGCTCGAAGGTCGTCGAGCGCAACACCCAGGCGACGACGGCCGCCGACGTCTTCGACGCCGCCACACTCGGCGGCGCGCGGGCGCTCGGGCGGGACGACCTCGGGCGCATCGCGCCCGGCGCCTGCGCGGACCTCGTGCTGTGGAAGGGGCGGTCGTGGGGGATGACGCCGCTCCGCGATCCGGTGAAGAACATCGTCTACAACGCGACGGCGGAGGATGTCGAGAGCGTCTGGGTGAACGGCCGTCAGGTCGTCGCCGACGGCCGCGTGCTCGCGGCGGACGAGGCGGCGATCTTGCGGGATCTGCAGGCCGCGGGCGAGCGGATGTGGCCGCGCATCGCCGAGCACGACTGGGCGGGGCGCGGCGCCGATGTGCTGTCTCCGCAGACCTATCTGGAGTGGCAGGAGTGAAGGAGGGGAACGTGTCCGAAAACGGGGGCGAAGAGGGCCGTGCGAAGTCGGTGACGATCCGTCAGGGCGGTGCCGAGAGCGTCGTGGCGGAAGAGGTCACGATCCGCCAGGGCGGCGCGGCGCGTGTCCAGGCGGACCGTGTGGATGTGAAGCAGGGCGGCATCGTCCTCGCGCGCGCGCGGGAAGTGAATATCACCGCCGGCACCCTTGGCGCGGCGATGGCGGAGGAGGTCGAGCTCGAGCTCAGCGCCGCGACCGCCGTCGTCGCGCGCGAAGTCCGGCTCGACCAGGCCGCGGTCGGCGCCGTCGTCGCCGAGTCGGCGCGCGTCAAGGACAGCGCGGTCGGCTTCGTCGTCGCGCGCGAGATGCACGGCGAGAACGTCCGCGTGCTCTTCGGCCCGCGCGCGGCGTTCGCCTTCGGCGCATCGTTTGCCTTGACGCTCTGGCTGCTCCGGCTCCTTCGCCGGCGCTGAGACACGGATGCCGGGCACGGCTTGCTGTCGCGTGAACGTGCAGGCGATAGTACCTGCCGGTTCGCTGGGATAGCTGCCGTGACTTCGGTAATGTCCGTCGACCCAGAGGGCTGGCTGTGAAGTTTCTGGCTGCGAAGTTCACTGTCGTCAAGCTCGCCATCTTCACCATTGGGCTGTTCGCCATCCCGCCGACCCTCGAGGCACAGCAGGCGGTGAAGGTCTACCGGATCGGGATGCTCGAGACGATCGCCGCCTCGTTGAATTCCGCGAATCTCCAGGCGTTTCGCACGGCACTGAAGACGCTCGGGTACGTCGAAGGCGAGAATCTCGTGATCGATTACCGCTCGGCCGATGGCAAGACAGACCGATTCCCCGCATTGGCCGCCGACCTTGTTCGCCAGCGGGTCGATCTCATCGTCACGCGAGGCTCGCCGGCTGCCATCGCGGCGAAGGGGGCCACCAGGGTGATTCCCATTGTCATGGCGGTGAGCGGCGATCCCGTCGGCACCGGAATTGTCTCGAGTCTTGCCCGTCCCGGCGGGAACGTGACCGGTCTCAGCAGTGTCATCACGGAGCTGGCCGGGAAGCGTCTCGAGCTGCTCCGGGAGGCCGTCCCGGCCCTCTCGCGCGTCGCCCTCCTCTATAACCCGACGAACCCTGCCGCGACGAATGACTGGAGGCAGGCGGAAGCGGCGGCTCGCGCCCTCGGTCTTCGGCCCTCATCGTTCGAGGTCCGGAAGGCCGAGGATTTCAGGCCGGCCTTCGAAACCGCGAGGAAGCAGCGCGCCGACGTTATGGTGGTCATCATGGACGGCTTGGTGCAGAACCACCAGAGGGAGGTCGTCGATCTGGCGAGACGGCACCGGTTGCCGGACATCTACGCCTCACGCGAATTCGCAGACGCCGGGGGGTTGATGTCCTACGGTGTCAGCTACCCGGACTTGTATTGGCGAGCTGCGAGCTACGTGGACAAGATCTTCAAGGGTGCAAAGCCCGCGGATCTGCCGGTCGAGCAGCCCACCAAGTTCGAGCTCGTGGTCAACCTCCGGACTGCCGGAGCCCTCGGCCTCACGATCCCACCCTCACTTCTGCTGCGGGCGGACCAGATCATTGAGTGAATCCCCGATGACGACGCTCTACGACGCGATCGGCGTCGGCTATGACGCGTACCGCCGCCCGGACCCGCGCATCGGCGCGGCAATCCGACAGACGCTCGGCGCGGCCGAGAGCGTCGTGAACGTCGGGGCCGGCGCCGGGTCCTACGAGCCGACCGACCGCCGCGTCGTCGCCGTGGAGCCGTC
>JBOHQB010000244.1:0-6815 GCA_050731995.1 Candidatus Rokuibacteriota bacterium | reverse complement strand
AGCGCCAGGTGGCGCACCTGGTGCGCGGGCGTCTCCACGTGGCCGTACATGATCGTCGAGGTCGTCCGGATGCCGAGCGCGTGCGCGGTCGTGATGACCTCGACCCACTGGTCCACCGTGATGCGGCCGCGGGCTATGATATCCCGGATCTCCTGGTCGAGAATCTCGGCCGACGTCCCCGGCAGCGTTCCGAGGCCGGCGGCCTTCAGCTCGACCAGGTACTCCTTGATCGGCATGCCCGACCGCACCGACCCGTACAGCACCTCTTCGGGCGAGAAGGCGTGCAGGTGGAGGTCGGGCAGCGCGTTCTTCAGCGCGCGCGCCAGATCGATGTAGAAGCGGCCGTCGAGCTTGGGCGGCAGCCCCGCCTGGATGCACACCTCGGTCGCGCCGAGCTCCCACGCCTCGCGCGCGCGCCGCACGACCTCCTCGATCGGCAGGAGGTAGCCCTCCTCCTCGCGGTGGTCGCGGCTGAAGGCGCAGAAGCCGCAGTGCTTGATGCAGACGTTGGTGAAGTTGATGTTGCGGTTGACGACGAACGTCACGACGTCGCCGACCTGCCGCCGCCGCAGCTCGTCCGCGGTGGCGGTCAGCGCGGCCAGATCGCGGCCCGTGGCGCGCGCGAGGACGTCGCCGTCCTCCACCGAGACCTCCGCGCCGTCGAGGCTGCGCGCGAGGATCCGTCGCGCGTCCGGACGCGCGCCGTCGAGTGCCTGCGTGAGGCTACCAGCGTCGCCAGTGTTCATGGGACTCCTTCACGAGGCCGTCGGGGCCGACGAGCGCCGCCACGCGGGCGCGCAGCCGCTCGTCGAGGAACTCCGGGCGCGTCGCGAACTCGGGATAGATCGCCAGCCGCTCGCGGAAGCCGAAGCCGTGCCGCTCGGTCGCCGCGCGGAGCGCCACGAGCTGGGGCCACGGCCGCTCGGGGTTGATGTGGTCGGGGGTCAGCGGTGAGATGCCGCCCCAATCGTTGAGCCCGGCCTCGAGCAGCCGCCCGTAGGCGCCGGGGGAGAGGTTCGGCGGCGCCTGGAGGTTCACGTCGGGACCGAGGACGAGACGCGCGACGGCGAGCGCGCGCAGCAGGTCGTCGAGCGAGGGCTCCGGGTGATCCCGCATCGGGATCCCCGGCTTCGCGCGGAAGTTCTGGATGATGACCTCCTGGACGTGGCCGTACCTCTCGTGCAGGTCACGGATCGCGCAGAGCGCGTCGACCCGCTCGCGGGCCGTCTCGCCGATGCCGATGAGGATGCCCGTCGTGAAGGGGATCGCGAGCTTGCCCGCGAGCTCGATCGTGCGGAGGCGGCGCGCCGGAACCTTGTCGGGTGCGCCGTCGTGCGCCATCCCGCGCCCGAGGAGCCGCTCGGAGACCGTCTCGAGCATGAGCCCCATGCTGACCGTGACTTCGCGTAGCGCCGCCAGGTCGCGCTCGCCCATGAGACCGGGATTCGCGTGCGGCAGGAGCGGCGTGGCGTCGAGGACGCGCGCGCACACCGCGCGGAGGTACGAGAGCGTCGTGCGGTGACCGTGACGACGGAGAAACTCGCGGTGCTCGGCGAAGCGCGCCTCGGGGCGGTCGCCGAGCGAGAAGAGCGCCTCCTTGGCGCCGAGCCGGGCGCCGGCGTCGCACAGCGCGACGACGTCGTCGGGTGTCAGCGTGCGCGCGCCGGATTGACCGGGGTCGCGCTTGAACGTGCAGTATCCACAATCATCGCGGCAGAGCGTCGTCAGCGGCACGAACACCTTTGCCGAGAACGTGACCGTGCGCCCCCGCCCCCGGTCGCGGACCTCGCCGGCCTCGCCGAGGAGCTCGGGGAGCGCCGCGGGCGCCGTCTCGATCAGCGCGGTCGCGCGGGTGTGCGAGATCATCGCCGGCGCCGTGCGGCCCTGGGCCGTACCTCGTCGGCGAAGCGCGTCATGTTGGCGAGCACCGCCGGCAGCTCCGGCACGACGGGGTCGAAGACGAAGTGGGTGACGCCGAGCGTCTGGTAACGGCGGATGTCGCCGAGCACCTCGTCGGCCGTGCCCTGGAACAGCGGGCGGTCGCCCGCCGGCGCCTTCGCCCGCTTCGGCCGCACCGCCATCTGCACGCGCAGGCTGAACGTGAGCGCGCCCGGGTCGCGGCCCGCGCGCACGGCCGCGTCGCGGACCACGCGCGCTTTCGCCGCGTACTCGTCGGGAAGGAGCAGACCGGGCGGGCGGAGCGCGAGCGGATGCCAGCCGTCGCCGAGCACGCCGGCGCGGCGGAGCGCGCCCTCGGTGTGGCCGCCGATCCAGATCGGGATGCCGTCCTTTCGGGCGGGCTTCGGCAGCACGTGACAGTCGCGGAAGGAGTAGTACGTGCCCTCGAAGGTCACCGGGTCGGCCGCCCACGCGGCGCGCATGAGCCGGAGATATTCGTCGGTGACCGCGCCGCGCGCCTCGAACGGCGGCGAGGCCAGCGCCTCGAACTCCTCGCGCAGCCAGCCGACACCCGCGCCGAGGATCACGCGCCCGCCGGAGAGGCGGTCGATCGTCGCCAGCGTCTTGGCGGTGACGAGCGGGTTGCGGTAAGGGACGACGAGAACGCTCGTGCCGAGGCGGATGCGCGTGGTCGCGTGCGCGAGCCAGGCCAGCATCGCGAGCGGCTCGAAGTAATCCT
Source organism: Candidatus Rokuibacteriota bacterium (assembly GCA_050731995.1). GTDB lineage: Bacteria > Methylomirabilota > Methylomirabilia > Rokubacteriales > CSP1-6 > JBOHQB01. The sequence continues at coordinate 4,177 of JBOHQB010000244.1, read as the reverse complement.
GCGCGCCGCCGCCCGGGAACTGTCCCGTGGCCGCGTACGGGTACGCCGAGCGCACCATCGACGCGGGAAGCACGACGTGGTCCGTGACGAAGAGCGACGCGTAGCGCAGCGCCTCGGCCCGGGCCGCGAGCTTGAGCACGACGTCGGGGCGGGCGAGCGGTCCGCGTCCGGGCAGCGAGAAGCCGAACTCCATGGCGCCGGGTATGGTAGCGCGCGGCGGCGGCGTATGCTAGCGAACATGCCGGCCACACGGTCCGAGCTGCGCGCGTGGCTCATGTGGTCCATCCCCGCGCTGCTGTTTCTGATCGCGTTCTTTCATCGACTCGCGCCCGGCGTCATGGCCAAGGACCTGATGCAGGCGTTCGGCGTCACGGCCGGCACGATCGGGCTCCTGTCGGCGACGTATTTCTACTCGTACGCCGCGCTGATGATCCCGGCCGGCGTGCTCATCGACGCCTGGGGCGTCCGCGCGGTCGTCGCCGTCGGGGGCGCGGTGATGGGCGTGGGCACGCTCGCGATGGCGGCCGCGACGGCGCCGCCGCTGCTCTTCGCGGGGCGCTTCGCCGTCGGACTCGGCGCGACGGTCACGTTCATCGGGGCGCTGAAGGTCGCGGCGCTCTGGTTTCCGGCGGGGCGCTTCGGCTTTCTGTCGGCCGTCACCGCAACGGTCGGGATCGTCGGGGCCCTGGTGGCGACCGTGCCGCTCGCCGCGCTCGTCATGGCCGCCGGCTGGCGCGGCGCCCTCGGGATCTTCGGCGCCGTGACGCTCGCGGGCGCCGGCGCCTGCGCGCTCCTCGTCCGTGACCACCCGGAGGCCGGTGACGCGCCGGGACCCACCGGGGCCGGAGTGCCCGGCCCGGGTCTCCGCACGGTCCTCCGCGGCATGGTCGAGGTCCTGCGCAACCCGCACACGTGGCCGCCCTTCCTCGCCTTCTTCTTCCTCTATGCGGCGATGGGCAACCTCCAGGTCTGGATCGTGCCGTACCTCAAGGACGTCCACGGCCTCGGCCTCGGCGAGGCGGCGTTCTACGCGACCGCCGCGTCGACGGCGCTCCTGGTCGCGGCACCGCTCACGGGGTGGGTCTCGGACCGCGTGCTCGCGCGCCGGAGGGCGCCGTACGCGGCGCTGAACGGAGCGCTCTTCGTGCTCTGCGTGGTTTTCGTGCTCACGCTGGGACGCCTCCCGCTCTGGGCCGTGTACGCCACGCTCTTCGGCATGGGCGCGGTCAACGGCCAGTTCGTGCTCACGTGGCCCATCGCGCGCGAGGTGAATGCGCCGCACGTGGCCGGGGTCGCCGTGGCCGTGGTGAACTTCGGCGGCTTCCTCGGCGCCGCGCTCACCCAGGGCCCCGTCGGCTCGGTGCTCGACGCGCGGTGGGCGGGAGCCGTCTCGGACGGCGCGCGCGTCTACCCGGTGGACGCGTACCAGGCCGCCTTCGCCGTATGCGCCGCCTTCGTGCTGGCCTCGACGGCGGCGAGCCTGTTCCTGCGCGAGACCGGCGGGCGCAACATCCATCGCGAGCGCGCCGCCGCGCCCGCGACCTTTTTTCTCCGCTCGGGGCTCGGCAGCCGGTAATATCGGCATGGTGCGCGAATCGCGCGCGCTGAGGGTCGAGACTCGTGGCGTCGCTCTCGGCGCCGGATTTTCCGGCGGCTCCGACCACGCCCGTCCGAACGGCGGGCTGAACGAAGGCGCATGCGGCTGGCGTCGAAGATCTTCCTGACCTCTCTTCTGGTGATCGGGGTCCTGGCCGGTGTGGGCGTCTGGAGCCTCGCCGCGGTGGGGCGGCTCGTCAGCGTCAACCGCGAGATCACGACGGAGACGGGCCCCGCCCTGCGCCTCTCCGCGAGCCTGCGCGATCGGGTGCAGGCGCTGGGGCGCCTGGAGGCGCGCCACGCGATCCTGCGCGACGCCCGGTACGCCACCCGCTGGGAGGAGTCGGCGGCGCGCCTCGCCGCCGACCTGACGGCGCTGCACACGCTCGTACGGTCCGATGCGGAGCACGCGCGCCTGGCCGACGTCGTCGCCGCCTTCGAGGAGTACCGCCGCGTCGCCGGGGTCTACGTCCGAGGCGCCGGCGGCGGGACGGCCGGCCGGCCGCTCATCGAGCGCGTCGACTCCCGGTTGGACGCGCTGATGGACGCCACGCAGGCGCGCGTGGCCGCCGCGACGGCGGAAGCCGCGCGGCTGGAGGCGCGGACGTGGACCGGTGTGCTCATCGCGCTCGGCGCGGCGCTCACCCTCGCGGTCGCGGGGACCGCGCTCATCGCCTACCGCATGACCGACTCGCTCGCGACGCTCACGGCGGCCACGGAGGCCGTCGCCGCGGGCGAGTTCCGGGAGCCGATCGGAGCGCCCGGCGCGGACGAGATCGGACGCCTCGCGCGCGCGTTCGACCGCATGGCCGCGCGGCTGCGCGAGCACGACGAGAGCCGACAGGAGTTCTTCGCCACGCTCTCTCACGAGCTGCGCTCGCCGCTGACGTCGGTGCGCGAGGGGGCGCACCTCCTCGGCGACGAGGTCCCCGGGCCGCTCACCGACAAGCAGCGGCGGCTCGTCGAGATCATCGGCGCGTCGGCGGATCGGCTGCTGCGCCTCGTCAACCAGATACTGGAAATCTCGCGGCTGCGGGCCGGCGCCCTGCCGCTCGAGCGCGACCCCGTGGACCTCGAGCGCGTCATCGGCCGGGCCGTGGACGAGCTCCGGCCCCAGGCCGAGGAGGCGGGCGTGGCGCTCGAGCGCGAGCGCGTCGGCGGGCGCTTCACGACGCTCGGCGACGAGGAGCGGCTCGTCCAGGTCTTCGTCAACCTCGTCGCGAACGCCGTGCGCTTCACACCGCGCGGCGGCCGGATCACGGTCCGGCTGGTGGACGCCGGCCCCGAGATCGAGGCGCAGGTCGAGGACACCGGCGTCGGCATCCCGGCCGATGGGCTGCCGTTCGTCTTCGACTCGTATCGGCAGGCGCACGGGCGTCGCGGCGGCACCGGGCTCGGCCTCGCGGTCGCGCGCGGCCTGGTGCAGGCGCACGGGGGCCGCATCACGGCGGAGTCGCACGAGGGCAAGGGGAGCCGCTTCAGCGTGCTCCTGCCCCGCGCGGAGGCGGCGCCGTGAGCCGGCGCCTCGGGGTCCTTCTCCTGCTCCTCGCGACGGCGTCCGCCGGCTGCGCGTCGTGGTCCTGGCGGCCGTGGCAGAGCCCCGCGGGCGCCGCGCTCGCGCGCGCGGACCAGCTCACCGAGCGCGGGGAGTACGCGAAGGCCGTCGCCGCGTACGACGATTACCTGGCCCGGTATCCCGACGACGGCGACGCCCGCCGCGCGCTCCAGACGCGCGACGCGCTCGCGACGATCGGCACGCTCCGGCAGGAGGTCACGCGGCTGCGTGACGAGCTCGCGAAGCTGCGCACCGACCTCGAACGTCTCAAGCAGCTCGACCTCGGGCTGGAGCGCCGCCGGTGAAGTCCCGCGTGCTGGCCGTGGACGACGAGCGGGCGATCCTCGAGGTGCTCGAGATGCGTCTCGGCACCCTGGGCTACGAGGTGACCGCGACGACCGAGCCGGCGCGCGCCCTCGCCGCCGCCGAGGCCCAGCGCTACGACGCCGCGCTCGTCGACCTGCGCATGGAGGGGATGGACGGGATCACGCTGATGGAGGCGCTCCACGCGCGCCAGTCGCGGCTCCCGGTGTTGATCATGACCGCGCACGGCACGATCGAGAACGCGGTCGAGGCGATCCGCCGGGGCGCCTTTGACTACCTCACGAAGCCCTTCGTGCGGGACGAGCTCGCGACCAAGCTCGGTCGCGCGCTCGCCACGCGCCGCTGGGCGCGCGACCGGGAGCGCCTGCTCGCGGTCGGGCAGACGCTGGCGTCGAGCGGCATCATGGCCCGTGTGCTCGACGCGGTCGCGCACGCCGCGGTCGAGGCGACCGAGGCGGAGCGTTGCGTCGTCTTCCAGCGCGAGCAGGGACGGCTCGTGCCGATGGCGAGCGCGGGCTCCACGCCGCCCTCGTGGCCCGCCCTCGAGGCGGCGGCCACGGCGGCGATGGACAAGGGCGCGCCCGTCACCGTCCCGGGCCCGAGCGGCGGGGCGGTGGTCGCCGCGCCGCTCGTCGTCGCGCGGGGCCCCGCGGGGGCGCTCGTGATCGAGACGGCGCCGCGCGTCGTGCCCGACGACGACGA
>JBOHQB010000243.1:0-2443 GCA_050731995.1 Candidatus Rokuibacteriota bacterium | reverse complement strand
GGCGAGCACCTCGCGGGCGGCGCTCCGCAGCCGCTCTCGATTCGATCTCGCGTCGGCTCGCGCGCGGCGTCGGGTCGTCGGCACGCCCCGAGGGTACCAGGCGCCCTGGGGGAGGGGCCCTAGCCCTACCTTCGCACGATAGCGAGGGGAAGCGAGGCTTCGGGGCTCATTTCAAGCCTTACGCGGTCGGGCCGACATACATGAAAGAAGCGCAGGGAACCAGCGCTCCAACTCGAAGCGCCTCACGGCGCGGCGCTGTTCGCTCGTGAGCTCGGGCGCGAGCATGACGGTGGGCCGACGCCCCACCCCCCGGGTCGTCGTACGCACCAACGTCGCGCGAATGGCGGCGAGGCTCTGCATCATCGCGCGGGCCGAGGTGGCCGTTCCCAATGCGATCTTTGCCAGGCTCACGAGGGTCAGGCCCAGGACCGTCGCGAAGGTGTGCAGCCGCAACGAGCCATCGGCCCACTGGTACGAGGGGCCCCAGGGAACCAGGCCGCCTTTCTTCGCTCGGCGGAACAGCTCCTCGACGTTCCACTGGCCGCGGAAGGCATGCACGATCCGGCCCGTGCTCCAGACGTGCCGATCGGTGCAGAGCACCCGGCGCCCGAGGCGGGTGTGCTCCAACCGGCGACGCAGGACCGCATCGACGCGCCAGCTGAACGTCGGCGCCTTCTCGTCGCCGCCGACGGTCGTCACGACGAAGCTGGACAGATGTTCGTGGGCCAGCGCTTTCTGGACTCGACGCTCCAGGCTGCCGCGTTGGATGCGCCCCGCCGGCGTCAGGCGCTCGAGCTTGCGCAACTCCACCTTGGCCTTGCGCAGGGCGACCGCGATGCCGCGCTTCTGCCCCTGCAACAGCTCCTGGCTCTCGACCACCACGAGCGTACGGTCCAACTCGCCTACCTTCGCCCGCATCCGCGCCGCGCGCAGGTGGCGGAGCGTGCCCGCTAACGGCTTCATGGCGCCTCGCCGGGCCGCCATCTGCAACGCCTGCTCCGCGGCGCGGTGGCCGAGCGGCAACGAGATGAGGCTGCCATAGCCGACAACGTCCAGGTCCAGTTCCAGCTGCGGACTCCAGAATCCGCCATCGCGTACCAGCGTTCGCTGCGCCGGCGTGGGGCGGCCCTCGCCGGCGTCGAGCGCGTCGTGCAGCTCGCGCAGCCCATGGAGACACGCCTCCAGCACTCCCTGGTCGGACCCGTTGCCCGCGTAGGTCCGGTACAACAAGGGCACCTGTCCGGTCTCGCTGACCAGCACGCCGAGCCCCACCACCCGCAGATCGCGGCGCTTGCTCTTGGCGTGCCCCCGGCGCGCCAACTCGCCCGGCGTGACGGTGGCGATGTGGGTGTCGAAGTTCGTGGTGTCGAACGCGAGCACGTCGGTCGACAGCTCGAACCGGGCCACGGCCCCCTGCGCGATGGCCCCCTGCGCCTGCTCCAGCTGCCGGTCGGTGACCTGCTGGGCCACGCGGTGAAACGCCTGCCCGCTGAATGCCCCGCCCGGCAGACACGACACCCGCGCCACGCTCGCGTCCAGAAAGTCCGCCAGCTTGCGCTTCGCGCCCGGCGCGCACGCGCGCTGGATCGCTACGGCGACGACGAGCTCCCCGACCGATGGCCCGTTCTTGGCGCCAAGCTCCCCGCAGGCCCGGTCGATCTGCCCCACCAGGTCCAGCTGCTCGGCGACCCACACCAACGCGCCGACATCGCCGACGGCCCGTGTGCCCACCGTTCGGGTGGCGCCGAGATCCGCCACCGGCGGCGGCGCCGCCGGGCCCAGCACGACCTGACGCGCGACCGAACGACCACGGTCCGAGTCCCACACCGACTGGGCCGCGATGCGGTAGCGATACCCGTTGACCTCGCGCTCGAACACATGCACGTTCTTTCATGTAGCACGCGCCAGCGGCCGAAGTCAAGCCTCCCCCCGATTGCTCAGGCCGTTACCCCCGGCGACGGCTCACCACCCCTTCAGTTGTGCGAAAGTAGGGCTAGCACCTGCCCGCCTTCCAGCAGCGCGCGCGACGGTCGAGGCCTCCCTGCTATCCTGTGGGCTCCCGACAGCGAGGCCGATCCGATGCCCGACGACTCCCGGCCCCTCTCCGGCCAAAGCCGCGCGGCCTCCCGGGCAATGCGCCGCCTGCGGCCGCTGGCCATCGCACTTCCCCTCCTGCTGGCCGCGTGCATCTCGACCGGGCGCGATTTCCCGGCCGGACCCGTCCCTTCGCTCGAGCCGGGGCGGACGACCCAGGAGGACGTGCGCCGCGCCTTCGGTCCCCCCTGGCGGGTGGGCCTCAAGGACGGTCAGCCGACCTGGACCTACGGCCACTACCGCTACTCGCTCTTCGGCGCGAACAGCGCACGCGACCTGGTCCTGAAGTTCGACGGGCGAGGCGTCCTGACCTCGTACGACTACAGCTCCACCGAGCGGGATCTCCGCT
>JBOHQB010000242.1:0-1505 GCA_050731995.1 Candidatus Rokuibacteriota bacterium | reverse complement strand
AAGGAGCGGCTCTTCCTGCCGTACTTCTCGACCAAGGCCGGCGGCACGGGCCTGGGCTTGCCCATCGTGCACCAGATCGTCACCGACCACGGCGGCACCATCTGGGTCGAGGACGCGGTGCCCCAGGGGACCCGCTTCGTGGTCGAGCTGCCCGTCGGCCGCATGGCAGCCGTCGAGACCGGTACCCCGGTGAGGGCCGGCTAGATGTCCGGCGAGCACATCCTGATCGTGGACGACGAACGGGCCATCCAGACGTCTCTCGGGGGCGTCCTCGAGGACGAGGGGTACCGGGTCACGGCCGTGGGCTCCGCCGAGGAGGCGCTGGCGCGCCTGGCCGACGACGCGCCGGACCTGGTCTTCCTCGACATCTGGATGCCCGGCATGGACGGCCTCGAGGCCCTGGCCGAGATCAAGCAGCGGCGGCCGGAGACGGCCGTGGTGATGATCTCGGGCCACGGCACCATCGAGACCGCCGTCAAGGCGACGAAGCTCGGCGCGTACGACTTCGTCGAGAAGCCGCTCTCGCTCGAGAAGACGCTCCTCGTGGTGGAGCGCACGCTCGAGCACGCGCGCCTCGCGCAGCAGCATCGCCAGCTGCGGGAGCGCGTGGAGCGCGGCCAGGAGATTGTCGGCACGAGCGCCGTCGTCGAGGAGCTGCGCCAGCAGATCGCGGTCGCCGCGCCGACCACGGGGCGCGTCCTCATCCATGGCGAGAGCGGCTCGGGCAAGGAGCTGGTCGCGCGCGCCATCCACGCCCGCTCCACCCGCGCCGAGGGGCCCTTCGTCGAGGTCAACTGCGCCGCCGTGCCGGAGGACCTGATCGAGTCCGAGCTCTTCGGCCACGAGCGCGGCGCCTTCACCGGCGCCGTGGCGCGCCGCCGGGGCAAGTTCGAGCTGGCGCACGGCGGCACGCTCTTCCTCGACGAGATCGGCGATATGAGCCTCAAGACGCAGGCCAAGGTGCTGCGCGTCCTCGAGGAGCAGGCCTTCGAGCGGGTCGGCGGCAAGGAGACGATCCGCGTGGACGTCCGCGTCATCACCGCCTCGAACCAGAACCTCCAGGATCAGATCGCCGGGGGGCGCTTCCGCGAGGACCTCTTCTACCGGCTCAACGTCATCCCGATCGAGGTGCCGCCGCTCCGCAGGCGCAAGGAGGACATCCCGGCGCTGGTGGAGCACTTCATCGCGCTCTTCTCGGCCGAGAACGGGCGGCGACCGAAGACCATCGCCGCGGAGGCGCTCGCCTACTTCCTCACCTACGACTGGCCGGGCAACGTGCGCGAGCTCCGCAACATGGTCGAGCGGCTCGTCATCATGGCGCCCCGCGACGTCATCGGCCCTGAGGACCTGCCGCCGCCGCTCCGCACCCGCGAGCAGCCGGAGGCGGGCGACGATCCGCAGCGCGACCGGAAGCTCAAGGACGCGCGCGAGGCCTTCGAGCGCGCCTACATCCTGGGCGAGCTGCGCGCGCACGAGTGGAACATGACGCGCACGGCGGAGAAGCT
>JBOHQB010000241.1:0-4380 GCA_050731995.1 Candidatus Rokuibacteriota bacterium | reverse complement strand
GTCCTCGCGCGCGCGCACGCGCAGCCCGACCAGCGCGGGCTCGACGCGTCGCACCTGGGACGGCAACGACGAGAGCTCGCGGGGATCGAGCCGGGGCTCCGGGATGCGCGGCGCCGCGGCGAGGAGGTTCGGGACGACGGCGAGCAGCAGCAGCGGGGCGACGCGGAGCCGGCTCATCGCTGGCCGTACTGCCGCGCGTAGTACGCGCGGAACTCGCCCGACTTGAGCGGCCGCCACCACGTCTCGTGCTCGCGGTACCAACGCACCGTCGTCTCGAGCGCGGAAGCAAACGGGTACCGGGGTGCCCAGCCGAGCTGCCAGGTCTTCGTCGAGTCGATCGCGTAGCGCCGGTCGTGCCCCGGCCGGTCGGTGACGTGACGGATGAGGGTCTCCGGCTTGCCGAGCAGTCTCAGGATCTCGTGCGTGAGGACGACGTTCTCGACCTCGTGCCCGCCGCCGACGTTATAGATCTCCCCGTCTCGCCCCGACCGGAGGACCAGGTCGATCGCCGCGCAGTTGTCCTGGACGTACAGCCAGTCGCGGACGTTCCGTCCGTCGCCGTAGAGCGGCAGCGCCTGGTCGTCGAGCGCGTTCGTGATGAACAGCGGGATCACCTTCTCCGGATACTGGAACGGGCCGAAGTTGTTCGACGAGCGGGTGATCACCACGGGCACGCCGTGGGTCTGCCAGTAGGCGCGCGCGAGCAGGTCGCCCCCCGCCTTCGAGGCCGAGTACGGGTTCGTGGGCCGCAGCGGATCGTCTTCGCGCGCGGCGCCGCGGGCGATCGAGCCGTACACCTCGTCGGTCGAGATCTGGACGAACCGCGGCACCCGCAGCTCGCGCCCCGCCTCGAGCAGCGTGAAGACGCCGAACACGTCGGTCCGGAGAAACGCGTCCGGCTCCAGCAGCGACCGGTCGACGTGCGACTCGGCGGCGAAGTTCACGATCGCGTCCACGCCGCGCGCGACGTCGCGGACGAGCTTGGCGTCGCAGATGTCGCCGTGGACGAACGTGTAGCGCGGGTTCTCCGCCACGTCCGCGAGGTTGGCGGAGTTGCCCGCGTAGGTGAGCTTGTCGAGGTTGACGACGGTGTCCTCGGGATGCTCGGCGAGGACGTGCCGGACGAAGTTGGATCCGATGAAGCCCGCGCCACCGGTCACGAGCAGCCGCATCAGTTCATGGGGGGCTCCGGGCGCCCCCCGGGTCGCAGGCTCGCCTCGGCCGTCGAACGGCCTGCGGCTTCGCACTCCCACACCCCCACGGTGCTCGGGACGCCCCGGCACAGCTGTGGCGTCCCTCGATACCCCCGTTCGGTCATAAGTCTCTCAGCCCCGCGTCGGATCCCACACGTCGGCACCCGCGAAGTCCCAGGGCAGCCGCCCCTCGTCGCACGCCGCCGGCTCCGGGGAGAAGTGCAGGTCCGTGAAGTAGATGATGCGGCCCGTGGCCGGTGCGAGGTTCTTCACGCCGTGCGCGACGCCGGGCGGGATGCGCAGCAGGCGCGACGCGCCGTTGCCGAGCATCAGGCGCATCCGCGCGCCCTGCTCCCGGGAGCCCTGGCGCACGTCGAGGAGCACGACGAGCATCCGGTCCGACGGCGGCACGAACCAGACGTCGGTCTGGCGCGCGTGCAGGTGGTACGCCTTGATCTGGCCGGGCTCGAGCTCGCTGTAGTTGACCTGCCGGAGCGTGAAGCCGCCGGGCGCGGCCGTCCGGCCGTCGGTGAGCCGCGCGAGCTCCGTGAGCGCGCCGCCGTCGTCGGCGTGCCGTTGAAGCTCGACGACCTCGACCCCCTCGATGGCGGACGCGGGCGCGTACGACTGGATCGCGAACGCGCGCTTGGCGTCGGGGATGAAATCCATCAGCTCACTCGGCTCGCCGAGAGCATAGCACGCGCCTACGACCGCTCCGTCACCAGGTCGATGAGATACCGCCCGTAGGCGTTGTCCTTCATGGGCGAAGCGAGCGCCAGCACCTCGGCGGCGCCGATGTAGCCCATGCGGTACGCGATCTCCTCGACGCACGCGACCATCAGCCCCTGCCGTGTCTCGATCGTCTGGATGAAGGTCGACGCCTGGAGCAGGGCCTCGTGGGTGCCCGTGTCGAGCCACGCGACCCCGCGCCCCAGCCGCTCGACGTGCAGCTCACCGAGGCGCAGGTACGCCGCGTTCACGTCGGTGATCTCGAGCTCGCCGCGCGCCGAAGGCTTGAGGCCCGCGGCGATGTCGACGACCCGGCGATCGTAGAAGTAGAGCCCGGTGACCGCCCACGACGAGCGCGGCCGGGCCGGCTTCTCCTCGAGACTCACGGCGCGGCCCTCGCGATCGAATTGCACGACGCCGTACCGCTCCGGATCGCGCACCTGGTAGGCGAAGATCGTCGCGCCCGTCGTGCGCCCGGCCGCCCGCGCGAGCGCCTCGGGCAGCCCGTGACCGTAGAAGAGGTTGTCGCCGAGCGCCAGCGCGACCCCGCCGTCGCCGATGAAGCGCCGGCCGATGAGGAACGCCTGCGCGATGCCCTCGGGGCGAGCCTGCACGTCCCACGCGATGTCGAGCCCGAGGTGACGGCCGTCGCGGAGGAGCCGGCGGAAGCCCGGCTGGTCCTCCGGCGTCGTGATCACGAGCACGTCGCGGATGCCCGAGAGCATCAGCGTCGAGAGCGGATAGTAGATCATCGGCTTGTTGTAGATCGGCACGAGCTGCTTCGACGTCGCCAGCGTCAGCGGATAGAGGCGCGTGCCGGAGCCGCCGGCGAGGAGGATCCCTCTCATACCCGGAGAACGATGGTCTTCGCCATTGAGTTTTGCGAGTATAGCAGCCGGTCAGGACCGCGGCGAAGCGCCGGGGGCGTACCGTGAGGTTGAATCACGACCGAGAATGGGGGTAATATCAACCCATGAAATCGCTGAAGGAAATGATCGCCGAAGCGCGCCAGCTCATTCCCGAGGAGGGCCCCGAGCAGCTCCAGAAGCGGCTCCGGAGCGACACCCCGCCCGTCGTGATCGACGTGCGCGACCCCGACGAGTACCGCGAGGGCCACATCGAGGCCGCGACGAACATCAGCCGCGGATTCCTCGAGTTCCGCATCGGCGCGACCGTCACCGATTCTGCGACGCCGATCATCCTCTATTGCCAGACCGGCCTGCGCTCGATGCTCGCCGCCAAGGCGCTGCACGAGCTGGGCTACACGAGCGTGATCAATCTCCAGGGCGGCTACCAGAAGTGGGCGCAGTCGGGCCTGCCCACGGTGCGCGACGTCCCGCTCAATTCGGACCAGATCCAGCGATACAGCCGCCACTTCCTGTTGAACCAGGTGGGCGAGAAGGGCCAGCGGCGGCTGCTCCGCAGCAAGGCGCTGCTCATCGGCGCCGGCGGACTCGGCTCGCCGACCGCGCTGTACCTCGCGGCGGCCGGCGTCGGCACACTCGGCCTGATGGACGGCGACGTCGTCGACATCACCAACCTCCAGCGCCAGGTGCTCCACACGACGGACGACATCGGAAGGCCGAAGGTCGAGTCGGGCACGCGCACGCTCAAGGCGCTCAACCCGGACGTCAACGTGATCCCGCTGGCGACGCGCATCACGGTCGACAACGTGATGGACATCATCAAGGACTACGACCTGATCGTCGACGGCTCGGACAACTTCGAGACGCGCTACCTCGTCAACGACGCGTGCTATCTCGCCGGCAAGACCAATGTCCACGGCTCGATCTTCCAGTTCGAGGGGATGGCGACGGTCTTCGCGCCGAACGCGGGGCCCTGCTACCGCTGCCTCTATCCGACGCCACCGCCGCCCGGACTCGTCCCGTCCTGAAGCGAGGCCGGCGTCCTGGGCGTGCTCCCAGGAGTGATCGGGCTGGTGCAGGCGACGGAAGTGGTGAAGCTCCTGATCGGCATCGGCGAGCCGTTGATCGGACGGCTCCTCACCTACGACGCGCTCGGCATGCGCTTCCGCGAGGTGCGGCTGCGCCGCGATCCGAAGTGCCCGCTCTGCGGCGAGTCGCCCACGATCAAGGATCTCTCGATCCACATGAGCGGCGGCGCCGCGTGCGCCGCCGAGGACGCACCGGCGCGGGCGGGCGGCTGAGGCGCAGCACCAGGCGTTCAGCCTCGTGGGGGGTTCAGGGGGGAGCGGGAGTCGCTCCCCCCTGACGTGATCCAGTCGTCGCGCGCCAGGAATCTGGTAGAGTCGCCGCGCGAGCCATACAGCCGGAGACGAAGTACGCCCGGAGCGGCGACGTCAGCATCGCCTACCAGGTCGTCGGTGACCGCGGCCCGGACCTCGTGCTGGTCCCCGGCTTTATCTCCCACGTGGAGTACATGTGGGAGGAGGAATCCTTCGCCCCCTTCCTCAGGCGGCTCGCCTCCTTCGCGCGGC
>JBOHQB010000240.1:0-8968 GCA_050731995.1 Candidatus Rokuibacteriota bacterium | reverse complement strand
GGCCGGCTCGGGCCCGACGCGCTCGCGACGTTCGAAACCGGCGCGCGCTATCACATGTACCACGCGCTCGGGCTGCTGGCCGTCGCGTGGGCGGCCGCGCGCTGGCCGGGCGGTGCGACGGCGGCGGCGGGCTGGCTCTTCGTCGCCGGGACAGTGCTATTCTCCGGAAGCCTTTATCTGCTGAGCGTCACCGGGCAGCGGTGGCTGGGAGCAGTCACGCCGCTCGGCGGCCTCGCGTTCATCCTGGGCTGGCTGGCGCTGGCCTGGGGAGTGTTCAAGCACACATAGAGTGCAAGGGAGGATCAGACGATGGGTCAGGACATCACGCTCAAGGCCGAGGACGGCCACTCACTCTCCGCGTACCGCGCGAACCCCGCCGGCAAGGCCCGAGGCGGCGTCGTGATCGTGCAGGAGATCTTCGGCGTCAATCAGCACATCCGGAACGTTTCCGACGGGTACGCCGAGGACGGGTACGCCGTCATCGCGCCCGCGCTCTTCGACCGCGTCGAGCGCGGCTTCCAGACCGGCTACGCGCAGGCGGACATCGAGCGCGGGCGCGCGGTCCGCGGCAAGCTCTCGATCGACGACGCGGTGAAGGACGTCCGCGCCGCTGTCAACGCGCTCGTGACCGAAGGGCTCAAGGTCGGCGTCGTCGGCTACTGCTTCGGCGGCACGCTGGCCTGGCTCGCCGCGACGCGGATCGACGGCGTCGCAGCCGCGGTCGGCTACTACGGCGGCGGCATCGCCGACACGGCCAACGAGCAGCCGAAGTGCGCGACCATGCTCCACTTCGGCGAGACGGACGCCTCGATTCCCAAGGAGCACTACGAGAAGGTCATGGCGCTCCACCCGAAGCTGCCGGTCTTCGTCTACCCGGCGGGCCACGGGTTCAGCTGCGACGAGCGCGGCTCCTTCCACGCGCCGAGCGCCACGCAGGCGCGTGAGCGGACGATCGATTTTCTAAAGAAGCACGTCGGCTAGCGCCTGGGCTTCGCGAATCCCTCGCGCCTGAGGACGCGCGCGACGTCGTGGCCACGGACGTACACGTCGGCGACGATGCGTCCATAGGCGTCCTCGGCGCGGGGGACGATCGTCACCGGCCCGTCACCCAGCAACTGGGTGAGGCGCAGCGTGGCCATGCGGCTCCGCGGCGCGCCGAGCTCGGGCGTGTCGATCCCGCGCAGCCGGATCTTCTCCATACCGACGTAGAATGTGTCGCCGTCGTGGACGCGTATCGCCGACGGCGCCACCGTGTGGGGCGGCGGGAGGTGGTGGCGCGCCTGAGCCCCGGCTCCAGACGGGAAGAGCGCGACCAGTGCGAGGGAGATCACCAGCGGCCCGAGCACGGCCCGACGCTTCATGACATCAGCAAACCGAGGCTCGTGGCCGCCGTCAATGTCCAATAACCCTGACGGCGTCAGAGCCCCAGATGGGGCGGCCACTCGTCATGCACCCGCGAGGTGTCTGCACACGGAGACATTGACTTACCGGGGGTCGATCGATAGAGTTATCGTAAGACGATGGAGAGCGTTAAGATCTCGAGCAAGTACCAGCTCGTCATCCCCCGTGCGGTTCGCGAGCGTCAGAAGCTGCGCCCCGGGATGCGACTGACCGTCATCGACCGTGACGGCGTCATCATGCTCGTCAGAGAGCGCCCCATGCGCGAATACCGTGGGATGTTCAAGGGTGCCGATGTCAGCGGCCTGCGGGAGAAGAAGGACCGCTTCTGATCCTCGTCGACTCCAGCGGTTGGATTGAATATCTGACTGATCGCCCGCTCGCTCGCCGGTTTGCGATGTATCTGGAAGGTTCCGAGCCGTTGTTGCTGAGCGCGATCGAGATGTACGAGGTGTGCAAGGTCCTCCGGCGGGGCTTCTCGGAACAACAAGTCTCGAGTGGGCTGGCGGCGCTGCGGCGGACGACCATCGTGCCCGTCGACGAGTCGTTGGCGCTGAACGCGGTTGAGGTCTCGCTCGAACACGGGCTCGCCATGGCCGATTCGATCATCTACGCGACGGCACGGCGTCACGACGCGTCCCTCGTGACGGCCGACAGTGACTTCGAGGACCTGCCGGGCGTCACCGTCGTCCGCTGACCCTCACCCGAGACGCGGGATGACCTTCTCGCCGAAGAGGCGCATGGACTTGAGGACGCGGTCGTGGGGCACCCCGCCCCGCGAGAACGAGCCCATGAAGTAGGTGACGCCGAGCGCCTCGTGGTGGGCGCGGAGCTTGTCGGCGACCTCCTCGGGGTCGCCGAGGATCGCCGCCTCCTCGAGGGCCTTCTCGTCGGAGAGCTCGAGCAGGTTCTGACGGACGCGCTGATAGAACTTGTACTGATCCGGCGGGATTCCTTCGGCGTCGGCGATGAGACCGGCCTGCGTCTGGAAGAACCAGCGGATCGGCTCGCGCACGTCCTCGCGCGCCTGCTTCCGGTCTTCGCTGACGTGGATGATCTTGTTCATGCAGATCTCGGCTCCCGCGTCAGTGCCATGGGCCGCCCGGAACTCCGCGTGGTAGGCGTCGAAGTTCTTCCGCAAGAGATCCCACGGGGTGAACGACGGCGCGGTGAGGATCCTGAGCCCGCGCCGCGCCGCGATCTTGTAGGTGTCGGGAGACACGGCCGCCGTCCAGAGCGGCGGATGTGGCTTCTGCAGGGGCTTGGGCAGCACGCGCACCTCGGGCACCTTGTAGAACTGGCCGTCGAAGCTCATCCGCTCTTCGGTCCACGCGCGGCGGATGATCTCGAAGGACTCGTCGAACTTCTCGCGGGTCTGTTCCATCGAGATGTTCAGACCCCGGAACTCCTTGGGCTGGTAGCCGCGGCCCAGGCCGAACTCGAGCCGGCCGTTGGAGAGGATGTCCACCATCGCCCACTCCTCGGCGATCCGGAGCGGATGCTCGAAGGGCGCGATGACGACCGAGGTGCCGATGCGCACCCGGCGCGTCTCGCGCGCGATCGCCGCCGCCATCGGCGCGAGCGACGGGCAGATGCCGTACTGGGAGAAGTGGTGCTCGGCGAGCCAGACGGCGTCGAAGCCGACTTCTTCGGCGAGCCGGCACTCCTCGAGGGCGTAGTTGTAGACCTCCTGGTGGGTCTGCCAGTCGCGCAGCGTGAGCAGGTGCTGGACCGAGAACTTGAATCTCACGGATGTCCTCCTCGGGAACCGACGATCTTCGGGAGCAGCTCGCTGATCGAGCCGCGGATCACGGCGTCGCCGAGCGCGTCCATCTCCGTCGGCTCGGCGTTCAGGATCACGACGCGCGCTTCCGCCTCCTTGGCCGTCGGCACAACGCCGGCGACGGGCCAGACCGAGAGCTTGGTGCCGACGGCGAGCATCAAGTCGCACTCGCGCGCGGCGCGGTGGGCGCGTTGCAGGTCCTCGGCGACGAGGCCCTGGCCGAACGAGATCGTCGCCGACTTGAGAATGCCACCACACGAGCGGCACGGCGGGTCCCCCTCGCCCGCACGGACGCGCGCGAGCGCCCGCTCCATCGGCGCCCGCTCGTCGCACGCCATGCAGACGACCTCGAGCATGGTGCCGTGGACCTCCACGATGCGCTCGGGCGAGGTGCCGGCCAGCCGATGCAGGCCGTCTACGTTCTGCGTGATCAGCGTGTCGAGCTTGCCGCGTCGCTCCAACGTCACGAGCGCCAGGTGGCCCGCGTTGGGCTTGGCCTGCCACGCGGTCGACTCGAGCCGACTCTGCCAGGCGCGCTTCCGGACGTCCGGATCCGCCATGTAGTGCTGGAGCGTCGCCATCTTCTCGGCCTGGGGGTTCTTGGTCCACACGCCCTGCGGACCGCGGAAGTCGGGGATGCCGGAGTCGGTCGAGATGCCGGCCCCGGTGATGACGACGACGCGCTCGCTCGCGTCGATCCAGCCGCGGACCGTCTCGATCACGCGGCGATTATACTGTGCGCGATGCTTCCGGTCGCACTCAGGAAGATCGCCGATGAGATCGACTCGGCGCGCGCGACGCTTCTCGAAGGCGTGAAGGGCGTGCCCCAGCGCCGCGCCGAGTGGCGGTCCGCCGCCGGCGAGTGGTCCATCTGCGAGACCCTCGACCATCTCATCCGGGCGGAAGCGGGCTGTGGGCGGCTCGTGGCCGCGCTCGCCAAGCAGGGCAGGCCGCCGTACCCGCGTGACGTTACGGAGTTCGCGTGGACGCCGCCGACGGCCGCGGGCCAGCGCTGGCTCGTGCCGGTTCCGGACGTCGCCGCGCCGGGGCCCGTCCAGCCGATCGAGCACCTGGTCGAGGGGCTGCGCGCCCAGGACCAGTGGACGACGAAGGCGCTCGAGCGCCTCACCGAGGTGGATCCGCGCGCCGCGACGGCACCGCACCCGATCATCGGCCCGATGAACCTCGCCCAGTGGTGCCGCTTCATCGCCTATCACCTGCGCGTGCACACGGCGCAGGTGGAGGAGATCAAGCGTGCGCCGGGCTTCCTCGGACGGTAGCGCCGCCCAGACCGCCGCGGGCTCAGACGTCGACGAGGTCCACGAGGAGCGCGGCGTGGTCGCTCAGCGCGTCGCGCCGCGCACGCGGCGCGCGTCGGCCCCAGACGTACGCGGCGTCCTTCAGCTGGGCGAGGAGCGTCGCGTTGACGAAGGCCTGGTCGATCCTGAAGCCGTTACGGCCGTTCGGCGAGTACCAGGTGTAGGCGCGCGCGTCGCCGCGCAGGTGCCGGAACGCGTCGGCCCAGCCATGCCCCGCCAGCGCGTCGATCCAGCCTTCCTCGCGCGCGCTGAACGCGGGCGCCTCCTCGTCGACGACGCGGCGTCCGGAGTTCGTATCGCCGACGAAGAGCGCGGGGCCGCGACGCCAGCGGCGGGCGCACGCGAGGACCGCATCGAGGAACGGGTACTTGCGCCCGCTCACCCGGTTTGGCACGTGCATCGCGCCGAGGACGAGCGGGAGCGGCGCCTGCACGACGGCCGCCAGCCAGCGCGCCGGCTCGCGCGGCTCCGAGCCCAGCCGGACGCGGCTGAGCGGCCAGCGCGAGGCGACGAGGAGCGCATTCGTTCCTGGCGATCGCGGACCGGCCGTCGTCAGTTGATGGGGCAGGGCGCTGTCGGCGAGCGCGGCGGCCAGCGCCCGGCTCGGCGGCGTGGCGCGGAACTCGGAGAGCACGACGACGTCCGGCGCCCACGCCGCGAGCTGCCGCACGATGGCGCCGACACGCTCGCCGCCGCCCGCCCGGATGTTCCACGCGACGATCCTCATCGGGCGCGTGCGGTCTCCTGGATCGTCCGCCACGCCGCCTCCACGTGGCGCCGCTCCGTATACGTCTGGCCGATCGCGACGCGGATCGCATAGCGGCCGCGCACGCGGTTCGGCGTGAGGTACGTCCGGCCCGTATCGTTCACCGCCTCGAGGAGCAGCTCGTTGAGCCGGTCGAGCGCCGCCGGGTCGTCCACGCCGTTGGGGTGGTAGCGGAGGTTCACGAGCGACAGCGAGCGCGGCGCCACCAGCTCGAAGTCCGGCGCCTCGCGGATCCACCCTTCGAGCTCGCGTGCCATGTCGATGTGCGCTCCGACCATCTCGCGCAGGCGCGAGACGCCGTAGGACCGGATCACGAACCAGAGCTTGAGTGCGCGGAAGCGCCGGCCGAGCTGCACCGACCAGTCGCGGTAATCGATCACGTGGCCCTTCTCGCGGGTCTTGAGAAACGCCGGCAGGATCTCGAAGGTGCGCACGAGCGCGTCGGGATCACGGACGTAGTGGGCCGAGCAGTCGAAGTTGGTGAAGAGCCACTTGTGCGGATTGAAGACGAACGAGTCCACGTGCTCGATGCCGTCGAGCAGGTGGCGGTGCTCGGGCAGGATCAGCGCGCTGCCCGCCCACGCCGCGTCCACGTGCAGCCAAACCGAGTGGCGGCGGCAGACCTCCCCGATCTGGCGCAGCGGGTCCATCGCGCCGACGCCCGTCGAGCCGAGCGAGGCGACGACACAGATCGGCGTCGCGCCTACCCTTTTGTCCTCGACGATCGCCGCCTCGAGCGCGTCCGCGCGCATGGCGAAGCGCTCGTCCACGGCGATCTTCCGGACGTTTCTCTTCCCGATGCCCGCAATCTTCGCATCCTTCTCGGTGGCCGAGTGCGTCTGGTCCGAGCAGTAGACGGTTTTCCGCCCGCTCACGCCGTCTTCGTTCGCGCGCCAGCCCGTGGCTTTCTCGCGCCCCGTGAGGATCGCGCAGAGGATCGCGCTGGAGGCCGAGTCCTGGATGACGCCGGTGAAGCCGTCGGGCAGGCCGATCATCTGGCGCAGCCAGTCGAGCATCCGGGTCTCCATCTCGGTCGCCGCGGGCGAGGTCTGCCAGAGCATGCACTGGGCGCCGAGCGTCGCCGTCAGCATCTCGGCGAGCAGCGACGGCGGCGACGAGTTCGCGGGGAAATAGGCGAAGAACGACGGGTGCTGCCAGTGGGTGATCCCCGGCAGCACGATCGACTTGAAGTCCGCGAAGATCTGCGCCATCGGCTCGCCGCGCTCGGGAGGCGAGAGCGGCAGCTGGCCGGCGATCTCGCCGGGCTTGACCTGCGCACGGACGGGATAGCGCTCGACCGACTCGAGGTAGTCGGCCATCCAGTCCACGAACGCGTGTGCGTGGCGGCGGAACTCCCGCGTGTCCATAGGCACCGAGGATACCGCAGCCGATTTGGGGTATCTTCTGAAACGTGATCGGTACCTCCCCCCGGCGCAAGGAAGACCAGCGCCTTCTCGTCGGCGCCGGACGCTATCTGGACGATCTGACCCGCGGGGGCACGCTCCACCTGGGCGTGGTGCGGGCCACGCACGCGCATGCCCGGGTGCTCACGGTGGACTTCAAGGACGCGCTGGCGCTGCCCGGCGTCGTCGCCGCGTGGACGGCGGCGGATCTTCCGGAGGCCGCCGGCGCCATCCCGGTCGCCTATGGCGGTACGCACAAGGGCCGGCCGTGGACGCAGCCGATCCTCGCCCGCGACGTCGTCAAATACTGCGGCGAGCCGATCGGTGTCGTCGTCGCCGACGACCCTTATCGTCTGGCGGACGCTCTCGAAGCGGTGCGGGTCGAGTACGAGGCACTGCCGTCGCTCGCGACGATTGCCGACGCGCTGAAGTCCTCCGTCCGGATCCACGAGGGCTGGGCCGACAACACGACGCTCGCGATCTCCGTGAAGATCGGCGATGTGGATCCGCCGCTCACGGCCGCCGACGTCCTGATCCACGAGCGCTTCCGCCACGCGCGCCTCTCCGGCGCCGCCATCGAGGCGAGGGGCGCCCTCGCGTATCCCGAGCCGGGCCGCGACGGGCTCGTGCTCTACTCGTCGCACCAAAATCCGTACTCGCTGCGCGACGGTGTGGCGGCGGCGCTCGGGCTGCCGAGCGAGAGCGTGCGCGTCGTCATGCCCGACGTCGGCGGCGGCTTCGGCCCGAAGGGGCAGCTCTACCACGAGGACATCCTCGTCGCCGTCTCGGCGCTGCGGCTCGAGCGCCCGGTAAAGTGGGTCGAGAGCCGACGCGAGCACATGCTGGCGACGGGCCACGACCGCGAGCAGGAGCACGAGGTGAAGATCGCCTTCGGCAAGGACGGCCGCATCCAGGCGATCGACGCGAAGTTCGTAGCCGACGTCGGCGCGTATCCTGTGCAGGGCGATGGGCTTACCGCCAACACGATGAACCACCTGCCGGGGCCCTATCGCGTGCCGAACTACCGGTGCGCGGGCGTGAGCGTCGTGACGAACAAGACGCAGAATGCGGCGTACCGGGCCGCAGGCCGCCCCGAGGCGGTGCTCGTGATGGAGCGGCTGATGGATCTCGGCGCACGTCGGCTGGGTCTCGATCCCGCCGAGCTGCGCCGTCGCAATCTGATCCGCCCCGAGGAGATGCCGTATCGGCCCGGCCTGACGTACAAGGACGGCGTCCCGGTCGCGTACGACCCCGGCGACTATCCGGCGTCGTTCGAGCGCTGCCTCACGCTCCTCGACTACGACGGTTGGCGTCGTCGGCAGAAGGAGCGCACGGGCGCCCGGCGGATCGGTGTCGGTATCGCCTGCTACGCTCAGGGCACCGGGCTCGGCCCCTACGAGGGCGCCAACATCCGTGTCGATCCGAGCGGCAAGGTCTACGTGACGATCGGGGTCGCCGGGCAGGGGCAGGGGCACGCGACCACGCTGGCGCAGGTATGCGCGCAGGAGCTCGGCGCGGCACTGGAGGACGTCGTCGTCGTCGCGGGCGACACGAGCCAGTTCCCGTTCGGGATGGGCACGGGCGGCAGCCGCGTCGCCGCCAACGCCGGTCCGGCCGTCGCCTCGACCGCCCGCGAGGTGCGCGTGAAGGCGGCCGTCGTCGCGGCGGAGGCGCTGGAATGCTCGCCCGAGGACATCCGCATCGAGGCGAGCCGCGCCTTCGTTGTCGGCATGCCGTCCCGCTCGGTCACGCTCGGCCGTCTCGCCCACGCCGCGGTGAAGTCCAAGGGGCTGAAGCAGGCGGCGCGGGAGCCCGGGCTCAACGCCTGCACCTACTTCTATCCCGATACCGTCACGTGGGCGTTCGGCTGCCAGGGCGCCGCCGTCGAGGTGGACGTCGAGACGTGCGCGATCAGGCTGCTCGCCTACGCGATCGTCCACGACCCCGGGCGCGCGATCAACCCGGCGATCGTCGAGGGACAGCTGCAGGGCGGCGCCACGCAGGGGATCGGCGCCGGGCTCATGGAAGAGGTCGTGTACGATACGGGCGGCCAGCTGCTCTCCGGCTCGTTCATGGATTACGCGATTCCGCACGCGGCGGACGTGCCGGCGCTACCCGTCGCGCTGACGGAGCACGCGTCGGTCATCAACCCGCTCGGCATCAAGGGCGTGGGCGAGAGCGGTTGCATCCCGAGCGCCCCGGCGATCGCCAACGCGATCGAGGACGCGGTCAGCGACCTGGGCGTGGTGTTGCGCGAGGTGCCAGTCACGCCGGCGCGCCTCTACGCGGCGCTGAACGC
>JBOHQB010000239.1:0-6277 GCA_050731995.1 Candidatus Rokuibacteriota bacterium | reverse complement strand
CACGCGAAGCGGACGCCGGGAAGCACGGACCGGCAGCTCGCGACTTCCTCCCGGTCCAGGCCCACGCCCTCCGCTAGGCGGAGCCACAGCGCGAGGCCGGCCTCGCCGCCGCCCTCGTCGCCGTCGTGATCCCGGATCCGGTGAATCCACATGCGCCGGAACACCGGGTCTTCGGACTTCGACAGGATGAGGGCGTCCTTGATCGGCACACGGGTCTGGTAGTAGTAGCGGTTCAGCACCCACTGCTGGAGCTGCACACGCGTCAGCTTCCCGTCGTGCATGAGCGCGTGATAACGATGGTGGTCGTGGTAGCGACTCTCGCCCTCGCGCCGCACCCACTCGACGAACTCTTCGCGGGACAACGGCCCCTTCACAGCGCGACCTCCATGCCGTCCCACGCGACCTCCCAGCCGGCGGCCGTGACGGCCGCGCGCTCCGGGGAGTCCTCGCGCAGGATCGGATTCGTGTTGTTGATATGGATGTAGATCCGGCGCGACGCCGCGAGGCCGGCCAACGACGCGAGACTCCCACCCGGCCCGCCGATGGGCACGTGCGCCATCTCGGCGGCGCGCTTGCCGCCGAGGCCCTGCGACGGAAGCTCGTCGTCGGACCAGAACGTCCCATCGAAGAGCACGCAGTCGGCGCCGTCCAGCGCCTTGCGCACGTCGGCCGTCACGGCCGCGACGCCGGAGAAGTACGCGAGCACGCGGCCGCTCGCGGCCGCGCGGATCTTGAAGCCGACGGAGTCCTCCGGGTCGGCCGCGAAGGCGCGCTCCAGATGGATCGGCGGCTTGCCGGGGACCGGCACCACCTCGACCGACAGTCCGCTGGACCGACCGTCACGCCCCGCGAGCGCTTCCTCCCGGCCTGCCTTGAGCGCGCGCCACGTCACCTGCTCGGGCGTGCGCTCGAGCGTCCGGTAGAGCACGTTGCCCTCGGTGAATCCGCGCCGCAGCCGGTCTGTGGCGTAGACCACGAGCGGATGGGACTCGCGCAGCGACAGGAGCCCGAGGCAGTGGTCGAGGTCGCCGTTGGTCAGGAGCACCGCGGCGAGCGGCGAGTGGCGGGGCGCGCGCGGATGGAGGGACGGGAAGCTCTCGATCTGTTGCCGGATCTCCGGCGAGGCGTTGAGGAGGAACCACTGCGCGCCGTCGGCGCTGACCGCCACCGACTCCTGGCTGCGCGGGAGCGCCTTCATGCTGCCCGCGCGCACGCCCCGGCAGTTGGCGCAGCCGCAGTTCCATTGCGGGAATCCCCCGCCGGCCGCCGAGCCCAGCACTCGGATCCGCACGCTCAGTCTCCAGAGACACAACAGCCCTTCCGCCGGCGCTCTGGCCGGCGAGAAGGGCTGTGGGTCACCTCGGAACGCCCCCGACGAGACGCTCAGCTGCTAGAAATCGGGCTCGCGGTCGAAATCGCTCTCGTAGGAGTTGATCTCGGCGTCCATTTTCACTTCAACGAAGGTCGGCGTTTCCCACACCATAGGTCGTCCTCCCCTCCGATGTTCACGCGGGATGCTAGAAGAGTCCGGCCCCCCCGTCAAGAAGTTTGAACGCGCCTCGCCTTGACAAGCCGGAAGCCCCGGCCTTATCGTCGCGCCCGTCCGATCGGCCCTCAAAGGGGAGGCTCACCATGCGTCGCATCAGCCTGACAGCTCTCGTAATCCTCGTCGCCGTACTCACCCTGGCCCCGCCGGCCCAGGCCCAGCAGCCGCCGCCGGCTTGGCAGCAGGGGCGACCCCCGGAGCTGTCGAACTCGCCACTGGCGCCCGTTCCGTCGCCACCGACCCCGACACCGGCCAAGGACATCCCGCTCAACAAGCTGAAGCTGCCGCCGGGATTCTCGATCAGCGTCTGGGCTGACGGCATCCTCAACGCCCGGCAGATGGCGTGGGGGTCCAAGGGCACGCTGTTCGTCGGCAGTCGCATCCCCGGCCAGGTCTACGCGGTGGTGGACAAGGCCGGCAAGCGCGAGGTGAAGGTCATCGCCAAGGGTCTGAGTCAGCCGAGCGGCATCGCCTTCAAGGATGGCGCGCTCTACGTCGCGACGATCCCGACGCTGCTCAAGTACGAGAACATCGAGGCGAGCCTCGACAACCCGCCGGCGCCGGCGACCGTTTACGAGTTCCCGAAGCTGGCGCACCAGGTGCACCACAACTGGCGGTTCCTCCTCTGGGGCCCGGACGGAAAGCTCTACTTCAACATGGGCGCGCCCTGCAATATCTGCATGCCGCCCGACACCCACGCCAACGTCTCGCGCGTGAACCCCGACGGCACGGGCTTCGAGTACGTCGCCTTCGGCGTCCGCAACAGCACCGGCGGCGACTTCCACCCGGTGACGAAGGAGCTCTACTTCGTCAACCACGGCCGCGACTGGGCGGGTGACGACTTCCCGAACGACACGCTCCACCACGCGCCGAAGAAGGGGCTCCACTTCGGCTATCCGTACTGCCACCAGGGCGACACCATCGACCCCGACTTCGGCAAGGGGCGCGCGTGCAGCGAGTTCGCGCCACCGCTCCTGAAGCTCGGCCCGCACATCGCCCCCATCGGCACCCGGTTCTACGCGGGCAACCTGTTCCCGCCGCAGTACAAGAACCTGCTCTTCATCGCGCAGAAGGGCTCCTGGAACCGCACCGCGAAGCTGGGCTACCGGGTGATGACGGTCGACGTCAAGGTCGGGCAGCCGCCGAAGTACGAGGAGTTCCTCACCGGATGCCACGAGGGCGACAAGGTCCTCTGCCGGCCGACCCAGATCGAGTGGATGAGCGACGGCTCGATGCTGCTCTCCGACGACTACCACGGGGCCATCTACCACATCACGTACAAGCGCTGAGAAAACGCCACTGGCTCGCCGGCTTTGCGGCCGTCGCCGTCATCCTGACGACGACGGTCGCGGCGCCGGCCGCCGACATCGAGGCCGGCCGGCGCAAAGCCCAGCCGTGTGCCGCGTGCCACGGTCCCGACGGTAACGCGACCCTCCCCGGTACGCCCTCGCTCGCGGGGCAGCCGGCGTGGTTCACCCACTGGACGCTCTTCAAGTACCGCGACGGGCGGCGCAAGGACCCGGTGATGTCGCCCTTCGCCGCGAGCCTGAGCGACGCGGACATGGCGGACCTCTCAGCGTACTACGCGGCGCAGACGCCCCGGCCGCGCGCGCAGCGCGTCGACCCGGCGAAGGCGGCCGAGGGCCGGACGCTGGCCAACGGCTACCTCTGCACCTCGTGCCACAAGCCGGACCTGACCGGCCAGAACCAGGTGCCGCGCCTCGCGGGCCAGGACCTCGAATATCTCTTGAAAATGCTCCGCGCCTACAAGGCGCAGACGGCGGGCGATCTGGAAGGGCTGATGACGCAGGCCGCGCAGCCACTCAGCGACGCGGACATCGAGCGCCTCGTCCACTTCATGGCCGGACTCGGCGCCGCCCAGTAGCCGCGGTCTCGCCTACCCCTTCCCGGGTTCGACGCCGAGAATCGGCGGCAGCGGACAATCGAGCGCGGCCGCGACGGTACGCAGGACTTCGGCCTCGAGCACGGCGACGGTGTCATCCGCGATCACCGTCTGAACGCACGCGGTGAGGAGCTCACTCTTGAGGAATGGGGCTAGGAGTCTCAGGCGCTCGAGCGCGGTAGTGACTCGGGGGAACGCGATGGCGTCGAGCGGCACGGGCGCCCGGCCGTCGAGGCGCAGCGTCGCCGCCCCCCGTGAGAACGCGGCCGACGGGTCGCCACCCGCGGCGGCCCCGGCGTGCGCGAGCAGCGACAGCACCAGGCACGCGTCGTCCGCGACGCCGAGGATCGAGCGGTACTTCACCGGATCGGGCCGGCCGGCGCCCGGGCGCAGGTGCTGCCTGACGAGGGTCAGCAGCGTGAACTCCTCGATCGTCACGCGCTGGTCAGCCTCGACCATCCGCTCGAGATTCTCGACGAGCGCGGCACGTGCGGGCGGCGGGAGCGCGCGGAGCGAGGGCAGCGCCAGGGCGACGACAGGAAACCGGAGAGCCGGCGCGAGAGCCTGCACCTGGTCCGCCAGCACTTCCGTCTGGCGCGTGAGCGCGCCCAGTCCCGCACCCTCGAGCAGGCCGAGCTGGTGCTTGCGTGCTCGCTCGTCCCGCGCCAGCGAGAAGGCGAGCACGAGCGCCTGGGCGCCGTCGCGCGTCTCGGCCGCCTCGCGCACGGGCGGCGGGATCGCGGCGAGGAGCGTCGCGGCCTGGTCGACGTGCGCCGGCATCGGCCGGCCCACGGAGGCGACGACGGCGGCGACGGGAGCGGAGACCCGTGGAGGCGCCGGCGGCGCCAGGCGCATGGCCGGGCCCATCACCGGCCCGCGTTCCGGTTCGATACCGGGACGGGAACGCGCGGCGACGTACCCCGCCGGCACGAAGCGCGGATTGACGCGGCGGATCCGCTCGAGGATCGGCGGGTGGGTGGCGAAGAGTTGCTCGAACCAGAACGAGATCCCTTCCGCGAAGAACATGTGGCTCAGCGTCTCGGCGTGGCGACCGGCCACGCGTGAGCCTCGCGGGAATCCGCCGATCGTGGCGAGCGCGCCCGCGAGACCGTCGGGATTGCGCGTGAACTGGACGGCGGAGGCGTCGGACAGAAACTCGCGCTCGCGCGAGACCGCGGCCTTGATCAGCCGGCCGAAAAACAGGCCGGCGTAGCCGACCGCCGCGAGCCCGAGCCCAGCCACAAGAACGACAACGCGTGTGCGGCCCGAGTCGTTGTCGTCCCCGCTCGACGACGAGCGCGCGAGGAACTCGCCGATGGCACCCACGAACAGGATGCCCGTCAGGACGCCGATCATCCGCACGTTCAGCCGGACGTCACCGTTCAGGATGTGACTGAACTCGTGGGCGACAACCCCCTGCAGCTCGTCGCGGTTCAGCGTCGTCAGGGCGCCCTCGGTCACAGCGACGGCCGCGTTCGTCGGCGTCCAGCCCGCGGCGAAGGCGTTGATACCCCCCTCGCCGCGAAGCACGTACACGCGCGGCACGGCCACGCCCGAGGCGATCGCCATCTCGTCGACGACGTTGAGCAGCCGTCGCTCCGCCGGCACCCGCGTGTCGCGCTCGACCGGCACGCCGCCGGCCATCCGGGCGACCGCGTCACCACCGCCGCGCATCGAGTAGACGCCGATGAGCGAGCGGCCGGCGATCACCAGAACGGTCGCCAGCGATACGCCGAGCCACAGTCCCGCGGGGATGCCCGACGGATCGTCGCTCGTGACGACGTAAACGCCGGCGACGACGAGGTTGACCGCCGCCGTGATCGCGAGGACCGCGAGCCCGAAGAACGCGACGAGAACGCCCGTCTTCCGTCGTGCGCGGGCCTGGTGCTCGAAGAACGTCATCGGCGGCTCACGCCGCGCCGGGCCTCAGTTGAACGAGACGCGCGGAGCCTTGCGCTCCTCGGCGGACTCCGTGGCCTGCAAGAGCTCCGCCTCCTTGAACAGGAACGTCCCGGCCAGGAGGTTGGCGGGGAAGCTCTCCCGCCGGGTGTTGTACTCCATGACCGCGTCGTTGTACCCCTGGCGCGCGAATCCGACCCGGTTCTCGGTGCTGGAGAGCTCCTCCTGGACAGCCATGAGGTTCTGGTTGGCCTTGAGATCGGGATAGCTCTCGGCGAGGGCGAAGAATCGTCCGAGCGCGCCGGTGAGTCCAGCTTCTGCTGCGCCCAGTGCCCGCATCGCGCCGGGTTCGCCCGGCTGCGCGGCCGCTCGCTGCGCGGCCTGGGCGGCGGCGCCGCGCGCGGCGATCACGGCCTCCAGGGTCTGGCGCTCGTGGGCCATGTAGGCCTTCGCCGTCTCCACGAGGTTGGGGATGAGGTCGTAGCGGCGCTTGAGCTGCACATCGATCTGGGCGAACGCGTTCTTGAAGCGGTTCCGGAAGGCGACGAGACCGTTGTAGATGACCATCACCCAGATCACGAGCACGGCCACCACCGCCACGACGATCCATCCACCGATGTTCATGGTCGCCCTCCGCGCTCAGCGATCTGCCGTGCGCACGGCCGCCGGGCCGCCGTTGACCTTGATGCGCTGCCCGGTGTCCTTTAGCGTCATCCCGTCCCGCGAGAACACCCAGTAGTCCTTCTCGATCATGTTACCGACGAGGATCGTCTTGCCGTCGGGCGAGAAGGCCGCGCCCTGCGGCCAGTGGCCGATCGGGCCCTCCGCCACGCGCGACAGCGTCTTGCCGGTGATCCGCACGATGACGAGCTTGCCCGCGTCGTTGTAGAAGGGCGACTCCTTGGGCCGGTTGCTCCCGTTGTGGACGA
>JBOHQB010000238.1:0-9577 GCA_050731995.1 Candidatus Rokuibacteriota bacterium | reverse complement strand
GTCGGCCGACACCGGCACGTCGAGCTTCGGCGCGAGAATCTCCACCGCCCACAGGAGCCGCTCGGTCTCGAGATCCTCGCTGATCGCGGTACGGAGGTACGGCGCCGTCGAGCGCGCGCCGACATCGATGATCGACGCGCCCGCCTCGACCATGCCGACGGCGGCGCGCATGAGCCGCCCGGCGCCGACGTAGACCGACCCCGGGTGGAACGACTCGGGACTCACGTTGACCACGCCCATGACGGCAACAGCGATGCCATCGCCGAGCGGGACGCCGCCGAGCGAGGCGCGGCTCCGGTAGGACTGGCCGAGGGCCGCGGTCGCGGCGCGCGCCGCCGCCCTACGCGGGCGCGGGCGCTTCCGTGTACGGCCGCGCGCGGAGGATGCGCGCGATCTCTTCGCCATCGAGCGACTCGCGCTCCAGCAGCGCCCGGGCGAGCGTGTGGAGCTTTTCGAGGTTCTCCTCGAGGATTTGCCGCGCCCGGGTCGCGCTCTCCACCACGATGCGTCTGATCTCCGCGTCGATGGTCAGCGCGGTGTGCTCGCTGTAATCCTTCGCGCGCGCGACCTCACGCCCGAGGAAGAGGTGCTCCTCGTTCTTGCCGAAGGTCAGCGGCCCGAGCCGGTCCGACATGCCCCACTCGCAGACCATGCGGCGGGCCATCTCGGTCGCCTTCTCGAGGTCGTCGCCCGCGCCCGTCGTCTGCTGCTGGAGCACGATCTCCTCGGCGGCACGCCCGCCGAGGAGGATCGTGATCCGGTTGATCAGATAGTCGCGCGAGTAGTTGTACTTGTCGTCGGTGGGCAGCTGTTGCGTGAGGCCGAGCGCGCGGCCGCGCGGGATGATCGTCACCTTGTGCACGGGGTCGGTGCCCGGCAGGTAGTCGGCGACGAGCGTGTGGCCCGCCTCGTGATAGGCGATCGTGCGCTTCTCGGTATCGGAGATGATCATCGAGCGCCGCTCGACGCCCATGAGAACCTTGTCCTTGGCGCTCTCGAAGTCCAGCATCTCTACCTGTTTCTTGTCCTGGCGCGCCGCGAGCAGCGCTGCCTCGTTGACGAGGTTGGCGAGATCCGCGCCCGAGAAGCCCGGTGAGCCGCGCGCGAGGACCTTCAGCTCGACGTTCGGCGCCAATGGAATGCGCCGCGTGTGCACGCGAAGGATCTCCTCTCGCCCCTTCACGTCGGGCCGCGGCACGACGACCTGCCGGTCGAAGCGCCCGGGGCGCAGGAGCGCCGGGTCGAGCACGTCGGGTCGGTTCGTCGCGGCGATCAGGATCACGCCCTCGTTGGTCTCGAAGCCGTCCATCTCGACGAGGAGCTGGTTCAGCGTCTGCTCGCGCTCGTCGTGGCCCCCGCCGAGGCCGGCGCCGCGGTGGCGCCCGACCGCGTCGATCTCGTCCATGAAGATGATGCAGGGCGCGTGCTTCTTGCCCTGCTCGAAGAGATCCCGCACACGCGACGCGCCGACGCCGACGAACATCTCGACGAAATCGGAGCCCGAGATCGAGAAGAACGGCACGTTCGCCTCGCCCGCGATGGCCTTCGCGAGCAGGGTCTTGCCCGTCCCGGGCGGCCCGACGAGGAGTACTCCCTTCGGGATCTTGCCGCCGAGCTTCTGGAACTTCTGCGGATCCTTGAGGAAGTCGATGATCTCGCGCAGCTCTTCCTTGGCCTCGTCGATGCCCGCGACGTCCTGGAAGGTGATCTTGTTCTGCTTCTCCGAGATCAGCCGCGCGCGTGCCTTGCCGAACGAGAGCGCCTTCGCGCCGCCGCCCTGCATCTGGCGCATGAAGAAAAACCACATGCCGAAGAGGAACAGCATCGGCAGCGCCTGGATGAGGTACGCCCAGAACGAGTACGAATCGGGCGGCTTCACCGCGATCCGGACGCCGTGCTCCCTCAGCATCTTGATCATGTCCGGGTAGTCCACGATGTACGTGCGAAGAGTCTGACCGCCGTCCTTCGTGACGTACCGGACCTGGTTGCCCTGGATCACGACCGAATCGACGCGCCCCTGCTCGACCGCCCGGAGAAAGTCCGAGAAGTTCGGCGTCTCCTGCCCGCCCTGCTGCCCGCCCTGGATGACCGTGAAGATGAGGATCACGATGAGCCCAATGACCATCCACAGGGCCAAGTTCTTGTAGACCTGATTCATAGGCGTGTCATTGTAGCACGCGACGCGATGACGCTCCGCGTCGGCGCGACGCTTCGGGCGAGCCCCCCGGGGCCTCCACGCGACTAAGGGTCCTCGAGCGCGGCGACGTGCGGCAGATTGCGGTAGAGCCCGTCGTAGTCGAAGCCGTAGCCGACGACGTAGACGTCCTCGACGCGAAACCCGACGTAGTCGAGCGCGACCTCCACCCGGCGCCGCGCACGCTTGTCGAGGAGGGTGCAGACTTTGAGGCTCGCCGGGTGCCGCGCGTCGAGCGTCCGGCGCAGATACGCCAGCGTCAGCCCGGTGTCCACGATGTCCTCGACGAGCAGCACGTGCCGGCCCTGGATTCCCCGCTCGAGGTCCGAGGTGATCCGGACCTGCCCCGACGAGCGCGCCCCGCTGCCGTAGCTCGCCACGCCGATGAAATCGGTCTCGAGGTCAATCGGAATCGCGCGGGCGAGATCGGCCATGAACAGAAAAGCGCCCCGCAGCACGCCGACGAGCACGGGACGGAGGCCGCCGTAATCGCGCGCGATCTCCGCGCCGAGCGCCGTCACGCGCGCGCGCAGCTCGGCCTCGGCGATGAGCACGCGCCCCGCCCGCGGCGTGGCCGCCCCTCAGCGCGCGGTGACGAGCGTCGGCACGCTGCGCTCGGCGGCGAGACGCGCCGCCGCCGCCCGCGCCGCGTCGCGCGTCGGGTAGGTTCCCACCTGCACGCGATAGCGCACGCCGTCCGCCACCTCGGCGGCGACGACACGCGAGTCCCAGCCGGCGGCCGCGAGCGTGGCGCGCAACGCCTCGGCGGGATCCGCCGCCTTGTAGGCGCCGACCTGCACGGTGAACCCGCCGCCGGGGTCGGGCGCGGGCGCCGCGGCGGCGACGGGAGCGGACAGCGGCGCGTCGGTCTTCGGCGCCTCCGCGGGCAGCGGGCCCTCCACGAGCTTCGCCGGCTCGGCGGCGCGCGGCTTCGTGCCCTTCCACGCGGGCGGCGGCGCGGTGAGCGGCGCCGTCAGCTCCTGATAGAACGTCAGCGACGGCTGGGGCTCGGTCGGCCGGCTGCGGTCGCGCGGTCGCGTCGTGCCCGCGTCCTTGTCCATCTCGAGCAGCTTCTTCGGCGGCGGCCGCACGCCGACGCGCCCGGTGTACAGGCCCGCCGCGAAGGCGCTGCCGAGGAGCGACACGCAGCCGAGCAGCACCAGCAGCGTGCCGAGGCGGCGGCCGCGTTTGGGGGCAGGCCTCATCACACGCTCGCCTCGGCCGTCGAACGGCCCCCGGCTCGCACGGTCCGGGTTACAGGCTCGCCTCGCGCGCAACGCGCTGCGGCTCGCACTACATTCTCTCCGGGGCGGAGACGCCGAGCAGCGCAAGGCCGTTACGGATCACGGCGCCGACCGCCGCGCAGAGCGCCATGCGCGCGTGCATGAGCCGCACGTCCTCCTGGATGACCCGGTGGCCCTTGTACCAGGGATGGAACTCGGCGGCGAGCTCGCCGAGCCAGTACGCGACACGATGCGGCTCGAGCGCCCGCGTGGCGCCGCGTGTGACCTCGGGGAACTGCAGCAGCCGCTTGATCAGCCCGAGCTCCTCCGGCGCGATGAGCGGGGCCGTGTTGACGGCCCCGAGCGGCGGCACGGCGATGCCCTGCTCGTCCGCCTGCCGGAAGATGGACGCGATGCGCGCGTGAGCGTACTGCACGTAGTAGACGGGGTTGTCGCTCGACTGGCGCGTCGCCACCGCGAGGTCGAAGTCGAAGGGGCTGTCGTGGCGCCGCGTGAGGAACGTGAAGCGCGCGGCGTCGCGGCCGACTTCCTCGAGCAATTCCTCCATCAGGACGAACTCGCCGCGGCGCTTCGACATCCGCACCGGCTGGCCGTCCCGCAGCAGCGTGACGAGCTGGACGATGAGGATCTCGAGAGCCTCGCTCGGATGGCCGAGGGCCTCCATCGCGGCGCGCATGCGCGCGACGTGGCCGTGGTGATCCGGGCCGAGGAGGTCGATCACCCGGTCCACGCCGGCGAACTTCAGCGCGTGGTGATAGGCGACGTCCACCGCGAAGTACGTCGCCTCGCCGCTGGAGCGGCGCAGCACCCGGTCCTTGTCGTCGCCGGCGACCTCGCTGGCCGTCGACCGGAACCAGAGCGCGCCGTCGGCCTCGTAGGTCAGGCCGCGCGCGGTCAGCTCGTCGATGATCTTGTCGGGCAGCCCGCGATCGCGCACGTGGCGCTGCTCCGAGGTCCACGCGTCGAACTCGACGCCGTAGTCGCGCAGGATCCGTCGCTGGCCCTCGAGGATGCGCGCCACGGCCCAGCGCCCGAAGTGCTCGAGCCGCTCGCGCCCCCGCGCGCCGGGCATGATACTCCCGCTCTCGGCGCGATAGTCCTTGGCCAGCTCGATCAGGTACTCGCCCGGATAGCCGTTCTCGGGCAGCGTCGCCGGCTCGCCGAACTCCTGGGCGACGCGCGCCTCGAACGAGCGCGCCAGCGCCTCGAACTGGTTGCCCGCGTCGTTGACGTAGAACTCGGTGGTGACCTCGGCGCCCTGCGCTCGTAGAAGCCGCGCCAGCGAGTCGCCGACGGCCGCGGCCCGCGCGTTGACGATGACGAGCGGCCCGGTCGGGTTCGCCGAGACGAACTCGAGCCGGATGCGCCGGCCGCTCTGGCTCTCACCCCGGCCCCAGGCGTCGCCCGCCGCGAGCACCTCGTCCAGCGCGCGCGCGCACCACGCCGGCGCGAGGAAGACGTTCACGAACCCGGGGCCCGCGACTTCGACGTGGTCCACCTCGGGCATCGGGGGAAAGTGCCTGACGACGTCGGCGGCGATCTGCTTCGGCGCGCGCCTCGCCGCGCGCGCCAGGACCATCGCGACGTTCGTCGCGTAGTCGCCGTGCTCCGCCTGTCGCGGCACTTCCCACTGGCAGTCGTCGGCCTCGGGCAGACCCGCCGTGGCGAGCGCCGCCCTGATGCCTCCCGTCAGCCGTTCGGTCAGGCCCATGCGCGCAGACACAAAACGCCGCTCGTCGGCGGCGTGGTTCCATGATACGCGGGGGCCCGCGTGGGGACGAAGAATTCCGGACCGGAGCCGACCCGATCCCGGGACAAAGCGGGATCTCAGGCCCCGGCGTCTAGGTAGCCGTTTTCACGACCATCCAGAGAATGGCCAAAACAGCGGTGGCGAGGCCCGCTCCGACGAGCGTGAGCCGGACGCTCCGCGCGATGTCAGCGGTCGCGGCCAGGGGGCCGCGGCCGAGCCGGTAGGCTCCCGGCTTGTCCAGCGTGACGCCGAGCGCGCCCGCCATCGCCGCCATCGGCCAGCCCGCATTCGGGCTGGCCGTGCGCGCGTGGTCCTCGAGCATCACCGACCAGGCTCCGCGGGCATCGGCGCCGACGACGCGTGCCGCCGCGACCAGGGCGAGGCCCGCCAGCCGGGCCGGGATCAGATTCGCGAGGTCGTCGAGGCGCGCGGCGAACTTGCCGAAGTGCTCGAGCGCGCCCGCGCGGTATCCGAGCGTCGCGTCCGCGGTGTTGACCGCCCGGTAGGCCGCCGCGCCCGGCAGGCCGAACACGAGATAGAAGCAGACGGGCGCGACCCAGGAATCGGTGAGGTTCTCGGCGACCGACTCGACCGCAGCCGACGCCACGTGGCCGGCGTCGAGAGAGACCGTGTCGCGGCTGACCAGGTGCCACCCCACCGCCGCGCGGGCGCCGACGAGGTCGCCGCGCTCCAGCGCCGCACGCACCTCCGTCGCCGCGCGCGCGAGGCGGCGGAGCGAGAGCAACAGCATGAGCGCCGCCGCCTCGACGAAGACGCCCCAGCCCCCGAGGGCGGCGGCGAGCCGCGCCACGAGCCCGCCGAGGAGGGCCGCGAGCCCGGCGACCCCGAGCACCAGGACGGCGCCCGAGGCGAAGAGGCGCCCGTCCCCGCCGACGCACAGGATCCGGCGCCCGGCGGCGAGCGCGCGGCCGAGCCACGCCACGGGATGCACGCGGTTCGGCGGGTCGCCGAGCGCCAGGTCCAGACCCAGCGCCAGGAGGAGAACCGCGACGGGAATCGTCAGCGCCCGAATCGGACCGACACGCCCACGCGCAGCAGGTAGTCCGGCGCCTGTCCGATGAGCGACGTCTGCCCCGAGAGGTCGAGAGCGACGTCGCGCGTCGCGCGCCAGACCAGGCCCGCCTGCACCGAGAGCGTGTCGCCCGCGTCGCGCTCCGCGCGGGAGGCGTACGCGAGAGCGACGAACGGCAGCCAGCGCTCCTGGATCTCCGCGCCGAGCGTGGCGGCGACGAGCGCCTGCAGCAGATAGCCGCTCGGGCGCGTCTGGCCGAGTGCGGCGAGACCCGCGTTGACGTCGAGCGAGAGATCCCAGGGCAGCTCGAAGGTCGCGAGCGCCAGTGCGCCGAAGTCCACCTTCTCCGTGCCGATCGGAGCGCTCGCCGTCGGCAGCTTCACGGAGGGCTGCACACCGAGCGAGGGCAGGCCCGACCCCTCCGGCGGGTCGTAGAACCGCCACTTGAGGACGAGCTGGTAGTCCCCCGACCCGGTCGCCTCGTCACTGTCGCGGAGGCGGACGAAGGGCTCGGCGTTGATGGCGAATTCGAGCCGATCGGTCAGCCCCAGGCGGAGGGTCGCTTCCACCGAGAACCGGCGCTCGGCGCCCCCGGCGGCACCCGTCCGCGAGTACCCCAGACCGGACTCGATCTGCACCAGGCCGGCACCGACGGTGGAGGTGCCGTTGGCGACGTCGGGGCGGTCGGGGGTGATGGGCGCGGGGGGCGGCTGGGCCTCGGCCACGCCGGCGCCGAGCAGCAGGGCCAGCGCGGGCCCGAGCGTCCTCACGCTCCGTAGCGGCGTCGCAGGTCCTCCCAGAGGGCGGTCTTCTCCCAGCGCGGCTCGCGCAGCCGTCGGAGCTCGTCGTCGAGGTGCGGGTTGGGAAAGAACACCGTGATCATCTGCTCGCCGCGCCCGTTCCAGAGACGCAGCCCCCAGGAGACCGGCACACACGAGCCGCCTTCCGTCCGGTAGAACGCCGCGCGCGCGACGCGCCGGAGCCGCGCCAGCTCGGGAGTCGGCGCGCCGCGGTGGTCGTTCACACACAGGTGGAAGTGCCAGGCGCCCGTGTCGACGGTGAGGTAGCCGTCGAGCATCGTCACCGTCGGCGCGGCCGTGAGCCGGATCTCGAATGCGGCGCCCTCGATGATCGGCCCCGCCAGCACCTGGGACCAGTGCCGCTCGAAAATCTCCAGCATCAACCGCTCGACGCGGTCGCCCGCGACGTCCACGTCGAAGTACTCGGTCGTCGTGCCGTCGAGCCCGCGCTCCACCGTTTCCGCCATCGGGCGGGATAGTACGCCAAAGCGTCCCGTCCGGGAGCCTGATTGCAGGCTCGGACTCCCATCGCAGGCTCGCCTCGGCCGTCGAACGGCCTGCGGCTTCGCAATCCCATCGCAGGCTCGCCTCGGCCGTCGAACGGCCTGCGGCTTCGCACTCCCACGGCGCTCCGGCGCGTCTCGGCTTCGCACTACTGCAGCTCGAAGACGATCGGAAGGTGCGCGCGAAGCGGCCGGGGCCGGAGACCAGGGGGAAATGGCGTGCGTCCGACGCCGCGGACCGCCTCCAGCACGGCGGCGTCGAGCAGCGCGTGACTCGACGAGCCGACGACCGTGACACCCCTGATCGCGCCGGCCGCGTCGACGCTGATCTCGATCACGACGGTGCCAGTCGCCCCCCGGCGCCGCGCGGCGATCGGGTACTCGAGCGCGTCCTGGATGCGACGGCGGATCAGCCCGAGGTAGCCGGCGTATTCCAGGCCGAGGCCTCCCCCACCGTCCCCCGGGCCGAGCGCGGCGGAGGACGAGCCGCGACCGCCCTCGCCCCCGCCGCGGCTGGCGTCGCCGGGCGCGCCGACGCGATCGCTGCTCCCGCCTCCTGCTCCGCTCCCGCCCGCCACCCCACCGCTCCCGGTGACGACGGACGGCGCCTGGACGGGCCCGACGTCGACGCGCGCGGCGGCGCTCTCGACCGGAGCACGCGGCGACGCAACGATCGCGGTCTCGACGGGCGCCTGCGCCGCCGGCGCGGGAGTGACGGCCACGGCCGGCGACGGCGATGACGCCGGTGCCGCCGGAGTGGTGGATGAAGCGGCGGCCCCACCCTGCGAGCGCGCCGCCCGAACCGCCATGACTCGTCGTGGCGGCGCGGCGCCGGAGCCCGCCGCCGAGCTGGGCGGTGCGGTCGGAGCGCCCGCGCGTAGACCGGGGAGCAGATCCACGAAGAGCACCCGGGGCGACGACTCGACGGTGAGCGCGACCAGCAAGAGCACGAGCACGCCGTGGAGCGCGAGTGACAGCCAGAGTCCCGGGCGCGGTTTCACGCGCGCGCTCCCCTCGCAGGCTCGCCTCGGTCGTCCTTCACAGTGTCGCCTCGCCTCTCGCAGCGTCGCCTCGCCTTCGGCTGCGGCTCCTCATACGGGCTGCGGCTCCTACTGCCGACCTGCGGCTGCGCACTACCGCCACCCACGAATGCCTTCGCCGAGGGCGCCGCGGGCCGCCCGCGCGACGAGCCAGCCCAGCTCGCTGATCGGCCCGCCGAACCGCCGGCGGCCACCGCGCCCGGTCGCGGCGACGACGACGGCGTCGGTGGAGGTCCCCGTCGCGGCCGCACCGTCGTCGCAACGGACGCCCGCTTCGAGCAGCAGCGCGGTCTTCACTTCCGTGACCGTGGCGACCAGGTTCACGAGCGCCGCGGGCTCGGCGTCCGCGTCCACGACCACGATCGTGTTGATCGTCGAAGCCGCCGCCGCGGCCACCGGCGTGATGCCGGCGGCGACGCGGTTCCCGAGACCGACGGTCGCGACGACGAGCGCCCGCGTGTCGCCCAGTGTCTCGACGGCGATCCGCGCGCGCTCGGTCCACGCCGCGGTGCAGAGCCCCAGCCACGGCGCGGGCAGCCCGCGTTCACGAACGAACGCCTCGAGCACGTTCTCGACGTCCTCAGGGCACGTATGCTTCGGCACGTGGAGGTTCACGACCGTCCGCGCGCGACCGAAGCCGCCGCCTGCGACGGCGGACGAGACGACGTCGAGCGCGCGGTCGGCCGTCACCACGACCGCCTCGCGCCCGACCTCGACCCTGACACCCTCGATGCGCTCGAGGCCTTCCATCGTGTCCGCGATCATACCCCGCTCAGAACGAGGCGCGCAGGCCGGCCAGCGCGTTGATGCCGAGCGTCGGAAAGCCCCGCACCTCGGAGTAGCCCTCGTTCAGGAGGTTCTGGATGCGGGCCGTGATGTCGAGGGCCTGTAGAACACCGAACTTGTTGACGAGGCGGTACGCGCCGCCGACGTCCACCCGGGTCCAGCCGCTGTTGTAGGTTCCGCCGCCGCCGCCCGTCGGCTCGAACTGCTCGGTCGTGATGTGGACCTGC